>ONSR01000037.1 GCA_900320565.1 uncultured Prevotellaceae bacterium | reverse complement strand
AGGCTCATGGAGCTTGTTCGGCACACTTGCAGGAACGCTCAAAAACATAAAACTCGTGGATTCATATATAAAAGGCAAGTATGTTGCTGGATTTGTGAGAAAAATGGAAAGTTATAAGTCTGGAACTACTACCTATACACCATGTGTTACCAAATTAATGTCCAACGCAACAATTGTAGCATACGGAAGATATATTGGTGGCATCATAGGTATTATGGATAGTGGAACAATAGATAAATGCACCAATTATGGGTCTATTACTTTAGTTTTAGAGAAACCAAACCTTATTCGCGAAATATCGGGTATCTGTGGAAGACATCGTGGAGATGAAATAAAGAATAGTATTAATTATGGGAAACGTCAATTTTTAGGAACAAACAGTGATGGATCATTACTTACTTGTGGTATATCGTATGGGTACGTTAATCGTATTAACAAAGTATATAACTGTGTAAATTTTGGTGAAGGTGACTTTAATGTTCTTAGCCTTAATTATGGTATTTCCAACTCTTCAAGATGTAGGAACTGTGTTAATTATGGACAACTCCCTCATAATAAATTATCATATGGGATAGGCATAGCTAATGGATTAGAGACATTAAATTATATTAGCGAGAGCTATTATTTAGAAACGAGTTGCAATAGTGGAGATGATTCGGGAATGAGTATTTCTATGACAGAAAATCAGATGAAGTCTCAGACATTCCTTAACACACTTAATAGTAATGTTAGCAGCCTTGGCTCAGGATATTCAAATTGGAAATTTGGCAAAGACGGCTTCCCAACTTTAGACTGGATAGAAGAATAGCTAATACAGATCTTAACGAGTAAAAACAAAAATCAGAAAACATTATTTGTTTTTTTGCAAGCAATATCAAAGGCAGTTATGAACCTGTCTCTTTCAGCATCTCTCTGCTCTTCTCGATGAGGGCAAAGACTTCCTCCTTTGTCTCGGCTCGAAGCATGGCGATACGGGTGTCGCGATAGTTCGGGATGCCTTTGAAGAGGGGTGTGGCAGCAAGATGGCGGCGGACGTGGCGGATGCCGCAAAGTTCGCGACCCTCTGAATCTCCCTTAAAGGGAGACTTGTTTGATAGGGTTTGGATGCTTATCTCCACTTGCCTTTTGAGGATGTCAACCTTTTCATCGAGCGAGAGGGGCTGGTCGGGATGGGCAATCTCATGAAATATCCAAGGCCTTCCGAAAGTGGCGCGGCCTATCATGACGGCATCGACGCCATAGCGGTCGAAGGCTTGTCTGGCCTCTTCGGCTGAGGTGATGTCGCCATTTCCTATGATGGGGATATGCATGCGGGGGTTGGCCTTCACCTGCCCGATGTATGTCCAATCGGCCTCTCCGGTGTACATCTGCGCTCTGGTCCTGCCGTGGATGGTCAATGCCTTGATGCCACAATCCTGAAGCCGTTCGGCAAGATCGACGATGAAGGGTGTTCCGTCAGGCAAAAGGAGATGCTTCTCGTCCCAAGCAAGGCGGGTCTTGACGGTGACGGGGGTGCTTGGAACAGCCTCCACGACAGCCTTTGTGATGTCGAGTATGCCTGGAACGTTCTGCAGCATGCCTGCTCCAGCACCTTTGCCGGCAACCTTCTTCACCGGACAACCGAAGTTGATGTCAAGGACATCGGGATGTGCCTGATCCACCACGATGCGGGCCGCCTCGCGCATCGCCTCGACATCCTTGCCGTAAATCTGTATGGCGACAGGTCGTTCCTCGGGGCAAATCTGCAGTTTCAGCAGGCTCTTGTTGACCATTCGGATGAGAGCATCACTCGACACGAACTCCGAATAGACCATAGCCGCCCCCATTTGTCGACAAAGCAGACGAAAACCGATGTCCGTGACATCCTCCATCGGCGCCAACAATACCGGGTGTTCTCCAAGGTCAATATTGCCTATCTTCATGAAATTGTCTTGAAGGCAAGGGCGTACATCTTCATCTGTTTGAGCATTGCGCCCAGTCCGTTGCTGCGAGTAGGTGAGAGATGTTCGCGAAGACCAATGCGTTCGATGAAATAGAGGTCTGCATCAAGTATCTCTTGTGGTGTATGATCCGAGAGCACTCGAACCAGCAGAGCGACAATTCCTTTGACGATCAGCGCATCGCTTTCTGCGCGAAAATGCACCATTCCATCGATTAAATCGGCTTGCAGCCACACCCGACTTTGGCAACCGTCAATGAGGTTCTGCTCCGTCTTGTATTGCTCGTCGAGCGGTTCCTGCTCGCTGCCCATATCGATGAGCAGTTGGTATCGGTCCATCCAATCGTCGAAGTCGCTGAATTCGGCGATGATTTCGTCTTGTATCTCGTTAATACTCATTGTAGATTAGCTGTGTTAAGGTTTGTCCGACGGCTTCGAGAACATTGGGGTCGATGTTGTCGGGCGTATCCTTTATCGTGTGCCAAGTCGGTCCGAAGCTGCTAGGCCCATCATCGTAATTGGGGATGATGTCGATGCAAGGAATGCCGGCATCGTTCACATTGATGTGGTCGTCGGTGATGTAACCGCTGTCATCGAGAGGGAAGAACTGCCTGTAACCGAGTTGCCCGGCAAGTTGCCAGACGATGTTGACGAGGGGTTGTGCCAATTGCCGGCTGGTACCTTCGCGAGAGAAGGTTGCTCCGAAGCCGCCCACCATGTCGAGCAATACACCATAACGGGCTTTGTAACCGTCCATCATGGCACGTTCTGCCCAGAACTTAGAACCGAGGCACCAAGTGTCGGACGAGCCGATGCGGTCCTCTTCCCACAGTGGTGTACCCAAGTCTTCCGCGTCGAAGCATATCAAGTCAATGCCTACCTGAACAGGTTTCTCCTGTAGGAGTCGGCATATCTCGAGCATGACAGCCACACCGCTTGCGCCGTCGTTGGCTGCAAGGACAGGCGTGTGCCAGTTTGCTTCGTCGGGGTCGTTGTCAGCCCAAGGGCGACTGTCCCAATGCGAGCACAGCAGGATGCGGTCCGTGTTGGCAGGGTTGACGTGTGCAATGATGTTGCGAGCAGAGAGTTGCTTGCCTTCCCAAGTGGTGACGATGCCAGGCTGTTCCTCAACTTCTGCACCAAACGATTTGAAGCGTTCAATAAGATAGTCGCCACAAAGACGCGATGCTTCGCTGCCTGTCACACGAGGTCCGAACTCACATTGCTCCTTGATGAAGCGCATTGCATTGTCGGCATTGAAACGCGGACAGGTTGCCAAGGCGATGGTGTCTGCCTTAGAGAGCCCGCTTTTGGTTTGTCCGTTGCAAGCCGCAAGCAGGAGAGTGGTAACACCCAGCAGGCAAAGGAATATTCTATTCATGTTTAATGACGTTAGACGGTTACTCCGTTATGATATTGGTCGATAAGTCTCAGGAAGTTGCCGCCCATGATGAGGCGTATATCATGCTCTGAGAATTGCCTGCGAAGGAGGTGACGTGTGAAGTTGATTATCTCGGAAGCGTTTGCCAAGCCAGGTACGCCGCCGTCTCCATCGAAGTCTGTACCGAGTCCGACATGCTCGACGCCCATAATCTTGGCTGCATGGCAGAGATGTTCTATTGCGTCGATGATGGTGGCTTCACCGTCTTTGCGAAGGAAACCGCTATAGACTGTTGTCTGTGCTACACCGCCGGCCTTGGCAAGTGCCCGCATCTGGTCGTCGGTAAGGTTGCGTGGATGGTCGCAAAGCGCACGGGCAGAACTGTGGCTGCATACAATGGGAACCTTGCTTAGTTCCAGTGCATCGTAGAAGCTCTTCTCGGAGGCGTGACTCAGGTCCACAAGGATGCCGAGCCGGTTCATCTGCAGTACGACCTCACGACCAAAGTCGCTCAAGCCATTATGTTCAGCATTGCCACGAGCCGAGTCGCAGATATCGTTGTCGCCATTATGGCAGAGTGTCATATAGACAATGCCGCGATGTTTGAATTCCTCCAGCAGCCCGATGTTCTTACCGATGGCATAGCCGTTCTCGATACCGCGTAGGATGGCTTTCTTGCCTTGTGCCTTGAGGCGAAGGATATCGTCGGACGTCTCGGCAAAGCCTACACGGTCATTGTTGGCCTGCACTATCTCGTCCATTTGCGTAAGCAGTCGGTTTGCCTTTTCCGTTGCGGCTTTGAAGGCTTCCTCTGTGCGTTCGCCTTGAGGCAGGTAGGCAACCATGATGGAGGCATCAAGGCGTCCTTCCTTCATCTTAGGCAGATCGACGAGGACCTTATTGGAGCGGCTGCCGAACATCTGTATGTTCTCCTTGCTGTTGTCTGTGAAGAACATGGGAGTATCGCAGTGACTATCTAATATAATAGATGTGTCGTGAATGTATTTTGCCTGCGAGAATGTTCTTGCCTCACTGATGAGCCAGCGGAAGACGGACATCATGCTTTCGTCGCCATTCAGGATGAAGCATTCGGGATGCCATTGTACGCCGAGCAAGGCTTTGTGCTCGCTCGACTCTACGGCTTCGATGATGCCGTCGGGACTCAGGGCAGAGACCTGCAGATGGGGGCCTGGGTCGCTCACTGCCTGATGGTGGAACGAGTTGACTGCCAGCGTCTGTTTGTTGCCGAAGGTGCTTTGGATGAGGCTTCCTTCTTTGAGGTTGACGGTATGTGAGGCACTGTATCGGGGCATATCCTGCGAGTGCTTGATCTTTGCGCCCTCGCCCTGAACATAAATATCTTGCCAAACTTTGCCGCCGAGTGCTGCAGCCATCACTTGTATGCCGCGGCAGATGCCCAGCATCGGTATTTGTCGGTGGAAGGCTTCGCGAGCGAGGAAGAGTTCCGGCTCGTCCCTTTTGGGGCAGACACTATGGAGTTGGGGCAACGGCTCTTCGCCCAGGAGCAGCGGATTGATGTCGTCGCCGCCGGAGAAGATGATGCCGTCCAGGGTCTCGAGCAGTGTGACGAGCGCTTCCTTGTCGTTGTGAGGCGGTATGGCTACAGGTGTTCCTCCTGCTCTGACGACAGAGAGGTAGTATCCCTCAGCCAGTTCGCAGCCCTTCTCTCCGAAGTTGCCTGTGATGCCGATGAGTGGATGGGGCCGTGTCATGATTCTTCGAGAGAGGTGGGTTTGGTTTCTCCGTGTTGTGCTCCGATGGGCACTTCCTTCTTGATGCTTTGCTTGAGCGAGATGAGGGTCTCTGTGGAAACCACTCCGTCAATCTCCTGCAGACGGTCGTTCAGCAGTGTCATGAGGTGAGCGTTGTCTTTCGCATAGAGTTTGATGAGCATGGTGTAGGGACCGGTCGTGAAGTGACATTCCACGATTTCGGGTATCTTCTCGAATTCTGCAACGACGCTCTTGTACATCGAACCCTTTTCGAGTGTGATGCCGACGTATGTGCAAGTGTTGTATCCGAGGCACGATGGGTCAACATGGAAGCCGCTGCCTACGATGACGCCGGCATCGACGAGGTGTTGAACGCGCTGGTGAACGGCAGCACGACTTACGCCACAAACTTCTGCCACCTCTTTGAAAGGCAGGCGAGCGTTACAGGAAATCATTTCAAGAATCTTCTTGTCTAATTCATCTACTTTAAGCATAGTTATAATTGTTATTTGTTAATAAAATGATAGCAAATGTAGTGAATTTCTTCCAAAGTGCAATGAAAAATGTAAAGAAAAAGCGGTTGAGAGTGCATTTTTCTTTCAAAATGCAATCTTGACGCATAATTAGACGGTCAAAATGGCACGTTACGGAGCGTAATATCCCGAGATGAATGTGGGGAGTTGACGTAATGCGTTTGTCGAGGTATCAGCATGCGTTGGGAACTCCCCTGTCTTAGTCTTTGATGTTCCTTGGGTGATGCTGGAGGATTTCCTGTCGGAGGTGGCTCTTGTCGATGTGCATGTATATCTCTGTAGTGCCGATGTCCTCGTGTCCGAGCATGGCTTGGATGGCTCGCAGATTAGCCCCTCCCTCCAGGAGTTGCGTGGCGAAACTGTGGCGGAAGGTGTGTGGGCTGATGTTTTTCCTGATGCCCGCCTTCTCGGCATACTCTTTAATATATACGAAGAGTGATATTCGACTGAGGTGTTTGCCGCGACGGAGCGAGATGAAGACATAGTCTTCTTCGCCCGCTTTCACGTCGATGTCTTGCCGCACAACGAACCAGTTGCGCAACTTCTGTATGGCGTTCTCCCCGATGGGGACAAGTCTCTCTTTCCTTCCCTTGCCGTGTACGCGGATGTAACCCTCTTCGAGGTAGAGTTCGCTCAACTTCAGGTTCACCAATTCGCTGATGCGAAGTCCGCAACTGAACAGCACTTCGATGATGGCGAGGTCGCGTATGCCTTCCGGTTTGCTCAGGTCGATGGCCTCTTCTATCGCATCGATTTCGGGCAGGCTCAGCACTTCGGGCAGATGTTTGCCTATCTTCGGACTCTCCAACAACTCGGTGGGGTCGGTCTCGACCTCTTTTTCGAGGGTCAGGAAGCGGTAGAACGAACGCACGCCACTCAGGATGCGAGCCACCGAGCGGGGTCCCACGCCAAGCTCCTGCAAAGCCTTTGCGAACTTGTCCAACTGCTCGAGCGTGACGTTTCGGAAGTCGATGCCCTCGTCGGCATAGTAGTTCAGCAGCTTCTGCAGGTCTTTCAAATAAGCATCGAGCGTGTTCGAAGTGTACGACCTCTCCAGCCGCAGATATTGGAAGTACCTGCGTAGAATAGCATTACCTACAACGTTGGTATTTGTTAGTTCGTAGTGCATTTTTCGTCGTTAAAGGAAAAAATCTTTAATCTTTAATCTTTAATCTTTAATCTTTTTATTATCTTTGTAGCAGAAACTAACGCTTTTCGAGCACAAAGATACAGTTTTATTATGAGAATCCAAATTATTAATGGCCCAAATCTTAACCTTTTGGGCATTCGCGAACCTGAGATTTACGGCAAACGCGCCTGGGAAGACTACCTGAAGGAACTGCGTGCGCGCTTCCCCAAAGTACGCATCGACTACTTCCAAAGCAACCTGGAAGGCGAGATTATCAACAAGATTCACGAGGTAGGCTTTGATCGTGATGGCATCGTTCTCAATGCTGGAGCATACACACACACCAGCATCGCCATCCTCGATGCACTTCGTAGCGTGAGCACACCTACAGTCGAGGTGCACATCAGCAACGTCTATCAGCGCGAAGACTTCCGCCGTCGCAGCATCATCAGCCCGGGTTGTGTGGGCTTCGTGGGCGGCTTCGGTCTCGACAGCTACCGCCTTGCCATCGAAGCTTTGATAGACAACGCGGCTAATGCAAAAGCCGAATAATCCTTCCGCGAAAGGAGACGAGAGGTCGCTCGACGAGTATATCCTTCAGCACATCGATGCTGAGGGAGATTACCTCCATGCCCTCTGGCGCGACACACAGCTGCGACTCTCTTATGGGCAAATGGCGAGCGGACATCTTCAGGGACGTGTACTGAAGATGCTCGTCGAGATGGCAAAGCCGCTGAAGGTGCTCGAGTTGGGCACTTTCAGCGGCTATGCTACTTTATGTATGGCGGAGGGTCTGCAGGAAGGGGCAGAGATTCATACCTTCGAGGTGTTCGACGAGAACGAGGACTTCCTGCGGAAGTGGTTCGAGGGGAGTGCCTATCGGGACAAGATAACGCTCCACATTGGCGATGCCCTGCAGCTTGTTCCGCAGATGCAAGAGCGTTGGGACTTCGCTTTTATTGATGCCGACAAGCGGGAATACGTGGCATATTACGAGATGCTGCTGCCCTTGATGAATCCCGGAGGCTTTATCGTGGCCGACAATACCCTGTGGTATGGGCATGTCTTGGAGCAGCCAAGGGATAGCGACTTGCAGACGAAAGGTGTTCAGGCCTTCAATGAGTTGGTTGCCAAGGACCGTCGCGTCGAGAAAGTCATCCTGCCGCTTCGGGACGGACTCACTATTATTCGAGTGAAGTAGGCGGGTCTACTTTCTGAACTTTCTCAACCTTGATGGGAGGTCCTCCGTAGAGGACGCGCACTCTATCAATGGGAGTTTGCCTATCTACGACGCCTGGAGGAGGTCCGTAGAGCTCCTCAATGTCGTCTTCCTTCAGCACTTTCTTGGTCGTCTTGCATGCTGCGAAGCCCAACAAGGTGATGAGCGAGCCCAGCATCAACCGCCAGAATGAACGAATCTTCTTTGCCATAGTATCTTTTTTATTAGTAGACCCCTCTAAATCTCCCCTTAAAGGGGAGACTTCTTCACTGAGTTCTCCCCCTTTAAGGGGGAGTTAGAGGGGGTCTTTTCTCATTTTCTTCATGTGGCAGAGCAACAGTTTGCCGTCGTCGTCGCGCAGATGCATGCCGCCGCCTTCGCAGTAGCGCCAGTAGCGGCAGCCTTTGCAGTCGTCGGTTTTCATCCACTGATGGTTGCGATGAGGCTGGAAGCGATGCTCCCAGACATCCATGAAGTCGTTTTCGTAGATGTTGCCCTGACGGTAATTATGCCTGATGCTCGTGCAGGCACTGATACCTCCATCGACCAGGACGGAAGCCACCGTGACCCCAGCCACGCAGCGAAACATCCAGTCGCGAACGTCGCCTTCGTACGGTCCGAGGAAGCCTTCGCAGCCATACGACGCACGGATCTGCCCCTCCCCTCGTGTCTCGCGGATGAAGTCGAGCAGCCCGCGGAGTTGTTCGCCCGTAAGTTGCAGCTCCTTGTCCTGTGCCGCGCGACCGACAGGAAAGATGGTGGCGAGTCGCCAATCCGTGACGCCTTTGTCGATGAGGAACGCCTTGAGCTGCGGCAAGGTGTCGTAGTTGTGCTGATGTACCACAGTCATCACGTCATAGACGAGCGACGGGTCGCGCACTATCATGTCGATTGCCTGACTGGCCATGCGGAAGCAGTCGGGATGGCGACGCAGCCAGGTGTGCTGTTCTTCCAGTCCGTCGAGGCTGATTGTCACGGAGCAGAGTCCGGCATCCTTCAGTTTCTGAAGGAGTTCGGGCGTGAGGAAGAGCCCGTTCGTCACCATTCCCCATGGGAACCCGCGTGTTGAGATGCCCTGGGCACACTCCACGACGTCCTCCCTCACCAGCGGTTCTCCGCCGCCGAGGATGACGAAAACCTCGCCCGGATTGCGTTTCGCGGCAATATTGTCCAGCACGCGGAAGAAGTCCTCGCGTGGCATATCGGGCACCGTGGCTGCCTGCCGACAGTCGCTTCCGCAGTGGCGGCAATGGATGTTGCAGCGCACGGTACTCTCCCAGAACAGCTGCCGGAGCGGATGTTCCTGCCTGAGACTCTTGTTGAGGAGCCTCGAAGCCTCGAGCGCAATGGTTCGTCTTATGCCAAGCTTCTCGCCTTTCATGTCGCAAAGATACGAAGAAATTAAAAATTAAAAATAAAAAATTAAAAATTATTTCATGCGTCTTAGCATTACTTAACAAGTTGGATTGCATTACTTAACAACCCGGATTGCACGATTTGGCGTGCTGGGTTTATTGCAGGTACATGTATGTGCAATTGCACGTACATGTATATGCAATTGCACATACATGTACATGCAACGAACTTGACCTGTCAAATCGGGCAACAAAAAAGGGCAACACCCTTGACGGATGCTGCCCTGTCGGACTGAATGCCTTGTTACGTTAGCAGACTTCGATAGCCTTGCTGAGTTTCTTTTCTTCCTTCGCCGTCTTAGGCATCGTGACGGTCAGGATGCCGTCCTCAACCTTAGCGGAAATCTTGTCGCGTTCGACGTCGTCGGGAAGTGTGTAGTTCTGTTCGTAGTTGCTGTACGAGAACTCGCGCCTCAAGTAGTGATGCTTCTTGTCCTCGTTCTTGTGTTCGCACTTGTTCTCAATGGCGATGGCCAGGTTGCCGTCCTCATTGATGTTCACACGGCAGTACTCCTTCTTGATTCCAGGTGCTGCGAGCTCCATCGTGTAAGCGGTTTCGCTCTCTCTTACGTTGACTGCCGGAGCTGTACTGCCAGTTCGAGGCATAAGATCAGTGTTCAGGAAATCTTCGAACAACGTTGGCATCCAATTGTTTCTAAACATTACTGGTAACATAATCAAATCCTCCATTTATTAGTTTGTTGTTTAATGTTTGTTTTTTTGTTCTGTGCCTCCGCTTTCGCTTCAGCTTTCACTAACAAGAGGAACAAGTTTCGTGCCAACGGGAAAAGTGGCACGCAAGTGGACAAACGGCGACAAACGTGGACAGATTGTCAGTTGAGAGCCCGTCTGCCAAAGAAATATTTGCTTATTCCGACGAGGTCCATCAGCCAAGCAATCAAGAGGCTTCCCGTCACGCAAAACGTCAGGGAGACCACCAGGAAGAGCAATCCCGTAGGATCAAACTTGAGGTAGGGGACGAGTTGCTTGCAGAGGACGGTAAAGATGGGCGAGAAGACGTACAGGGGAAGGCTGTTGCGACCTAAGAAGAGGAGCAAGGGGCGAGGGGCAGGGGGCAAGTATTTGTAGATGGACAGCAGGGAGGAGATGGCGAAATAGGCAATCAAGACGCCGTTCAGGCTGGCTTGCGTGGGCCCAGCCGAGAAGCAGGCCAGCAGGGCAAAGACTATGACGGAAAGCCTCGAGGGCAGGAAAAATGCCACGAAGTTCATGCCGCTCTGGCGAAGCATGGCGCCTGCCAGGAAGTACAGGGCTGAGGAAAACGTCAGGATTCCAAAGCCGTGAGCAAAAACATAATACGCTATGCCAATCAGGATGAAACGCGTCGCCATCCCTCGCTCTACATTATTATATATATAATAGTACGTGGCTCCGCAAAGGATGATTGCATGCAGGTACCAATACGGGCCGAGAGGATGCAGGAAAAGGTGCTTGAGATAGACCCAAGGCGTGAGCTGGGCGATGTGTTCATTTATGGGAAGAATCGAAGCCATGTATATGTATCCGCTCTCCATGACGACATACGGAACCGCCAGCCACAGCAGGGTCTTCAGGAAATCCCTCGGGGACTTGCTGATGTTCATCAGGTAACCCGAGATGAGCAGGAAGCCAGGCATGTGGAAACAGTACACCACCTGCTTGATGTCGGGGTGCAGCTGCTCGAACCACACCAGGTGGAAACTGATGACGAGCAGTATGAGGACGCCCTTCAGAAAGTCGAGTTCCTTGATTCTTCCTAATTCATAATTCATAATTAACAATTCATAATTGTTTCCGAAGACGTTTCCCCAAAGGGAGGTCGGGGAGGGGGCTTTGCTTTTACTTCTTCAGTCCTTCGATGGCGCGACGTATTGTGGGCGTCAAGGCGGGAATGTGGTGCGATGTGGCATACGTTTCGAGAGCGTCGAGCTTCATGGGCGACACATACGTCTTCTTCAGCTCTTTCTTCTTCTCAACATCGTAGGTATTGGGCATGATGCCAGCCAGATAGTAACGAAGCGAGTTGTCGGCAAAGCCATAAACCCTGTAGAACGTCTCGACATAAATGAGTGGTTTGGGCTTCACGACAATTTCTGCGAGGTTGTAATCAAGGTCTTCCATCGTGACTTTGCCGCCCTGCACGGACTGGACATCCACGACTTTCGGCTTGAAAGCGACGTGGGTGAGGACTATCCTGACAGCCCCGCCAAGGTCGGGCGTCATGCCTTCCAGGTTGGTGATGCCTATCATGTTGCCGTCTTCCGAAAGCACCGTGACCAGATGGATGCCGTTTCCATTGCTGTCAACAACGGCGATTCGTTGTGCCTGCGAAGCCGTTGCGACCAGTAGGAGAACGAGAGAAGTCAGGATTTTCCTCATCTTTATACCTTATTATATAGATGATTACTGAATGGCCACCTTGCGTCGTGCGTGGATATAGACGCCTGGAGCCGTCGGCCGCGCCTGCAGCTTGCGCCCGTCGAGCGTGTACCAAGAGTCCTTAAAGTCTTTAAGGTCGTTAAGGTCTTTAAGGCCCGTCGGAGCATCCTTCTGGAAGACGTGCACCCAGTCGAACCGTGTCTCGTAGGTGAACGACGTGTCCGGCGCCTTGGCCCATGAGCCGTCGCCCACGCTTTGATTCAAGATGAGGTAGAAGTCGTGCAGGAAAGGCCACTGACCTTGCTCGAGGTCTGACTGTTTTTGCGACTTTGCGTAGCTGCCCACGGCGTTTCCGTCCACATAGAACGTGATGAGGTCTTCGGTCCAGCGTGCAGCGAAGATGTGCCATTCGCCCTGCGTCACGCTCTCGTTGAAGCTGTACTTCGGGTTGTTACGGTTGCCCAAAGTGTTTATCCAATGCGAGTGCAACGTGTGGAAAGCCGTGTTCTGCGCGTCGATAGCCTCGAAGATGTCGATCTCTCCTCCCCTTGGCCAGCCGTCCGTAGGCGGTTGTGGCATCATCCAGAAGGCAGGGAAGTTGCCTCGGTGGGCAGTCGTCTTGAGCCTTGCCTCAACGTATCCGTAGGTGAAGGAGAAGAGGTCTCGCGTCTCCACAGAGCCCGTCAGCATCGGCACGGCGTCAGCCGTTTGGTCGGGATTCGGCAGAGCTCGGCAGACGAGATGCCCTTGGTTGATGAAGACGACGTCCTGCGAGTTTGAAATATACCTGTTCCAGGTGCTGGCGCGTCGCACCGAGCGTTGCCACTTCAGCGGGTCCGGCTGCGTTCCGTCCTCGCCGTCGAACTCGTCGCCAAACGTCATGCTGTAGCAGCCCTTCTTGTATCCTTCCTGCCCGAGCACTTCGAGGTGGATGTCGAGAATGGCTCCGCCGTTCTTGATGATGCCGTTGGCCTCGTCCGTTCTGCCGGCAGGATTGATGTCGTCCCAGTCTATCTTGATGCGCATCATGTATCGTCCGGGCTCCATGTTCGTGGGCAGACGGAAGGTGGGAGCTTGCACGTAGGAGAGGTTCGTTGGTTCTCCGAGGCTGTTGAACGCGCCGTCGGGCAAGGTGAGGCCCGAGAAGCTGACCAACTCGTTGTCTTCCGAGAGCCCGCCTCGGCTGTCGGGCATGCTGACGTCGAACGTGCCGTTGCCGTTCTTGTCGATATAGATGTAGGTGTTCATCCACTTTCCGCTGAACGCCAGAGAGGGTGAAACGAGGTCGCCTGGCCTGGCATAGAAGGTCTCGCCGCTCAAGTCGTGATACATCTTCATGGGTTTCGTCACCTGGAAGGCGTTGCCGTTCAGCACGATTCCATTCAATATTCTGTCCGTTCTGGTGCGATTGGCGTCGCGGTCGAAAGCGATGGGGTAGTCCTCTGCTCGTGCCGCGAGGGCCGAAAGGACACAGCATGATGCCAGGAGCAAGGTGTGGAGATGGGATTTCATGGTCTTGGATGTTTGTCTTTATACGTATTTTGGCGCAAAGATACAAAGAAATTAAAAATTAAAAATTAAAAATGAAGAATTATTTCGTAACTTTGTGCCATAAACCTAAGAAAAGAACATCATGACAAAGCGGACCCTCCTTTTTTCTTATTTTCTTATTTTCTCATTCTCTCTTTCGGCACAGACCATCAGCGTCACGACGGACCACGTGCAACTTGTTCTGCAGGTCAATTCGCAGAAGCGGCTTTGCCAGACGTATCTCGGGGAACGCCTCTCCGAGCAGACCGACCTGTCAATGCTCGCGATGCCGCAAGCCGGACTGAGCAGTTCGTGCATTCGTGGCCTCGAGGTTTATCCGGTGATGGGCACGGAGGACTACTACGAACCGACCTTCGAGATACGTCATGCCGACGGCAACCCCACGTCTGTCCTGAAGTATCAGCAGCATTCCCAGCAAGGCGACCTCACCTCCATCCTGCTTCGCGACGAGGTCTATCCGGTCGAGGTGACGCTTTATTATAAAACGTTTCCGCAGGAGGATGTGATTCAGCAATGGGCTGAGATTCGTCACGAGGAGAAGGGAAAAGTCCATCTTGGCCGTTATGCTTCGTCGATGCTCTATTTCGAAGCGCCCAACTACTACTTGACCGAGTTTGCAAGCGACTGGGCGAAGGAGATGCAGATGCTGGTTCAGGAGTTGAAGTTCGGCAAGAAAGTTGTCGATAGCCGCTTGGGAACCAGGGCAAATCTCATGGCTCAGCCGTTCTTCGAGGTTGGCTTGGGCGCTCCGGTTCGCGAGAATGAAGGCACCGTCCTGATGGGCACGTTGGGCTGGACAGGCAACTTCCGCTTCACGTTCGAGGTCGATAATCAGCACGTGCTGCGTGTCGTGAGCGGCATCAACCACGACGCCTCCACCTATCTCCTGCGGAAGGGCGACGTCTTCCGCACGGCCGATTTCTTCTTTACGCTCAGCCAAAACGGCTCGGGCGAAGGCAGTCGTTGCTTCCAGCGATGGATGATGAACCACCAGCTCCACAAGGCAAAGGACGACCGCATGACGCTCCTCAACAACTGGGAGAACACCTATTTCGACTTCAACGAAGAGAAGCTCGTGTCACTTTTCGGCGAGGCGAAGGACCTCGGGGTTGACCTCTTCCTGCTCGACGACGGCTGGTTCGGCAACAAATACCCGCGTAAAGACGACCACGCTGGCTTGGGCGACTGGCAAGTTACGCAGGACAAACTGCCCAGGGGCATCCCTTATCTCGTCAAGAAAGCCAAGGAAAACGGCGTTGCTTTCGGCATTTGGATAGAGCCCGAGATGGTCAATCCGAAGAGCGAGCTTGCCGAGAAGCACCCCGACTGGCTGATACAATTGCCCTCCAGGGAGCCCTATTATTTCCGCAACCAGATGGTGCTCGACCTCTGCAACCCCAAAGTGCAGGACTTCGTGTTTGGTGTCATCGATGGCCTCATGCAGGAGAACCCCGAGATACGCTTCATGAAATGGGACTGCAACTCACCCATCACCAACATCTATTCCCCGTTCCTCGGGGAAAATCAGGGCAACCTGTATGTCGATTACGTGCGTGGGCTCTACCGAGTTCTCGACCGCGTTCAGGCCAAGTACCCCGACCTCTACATGATGATGTGCTCGGGAGGCGGCGGCAGGTCGGACGTCACGGGGCTTCGCTACTTCACTGAGTTCTGGTGCAGCGACAATACAGATCCCATCGAGCGGCTCTTCATCCAATGGGGCTACTCGCAGTTCATGCCCGCCAAAGCCATGTGCGCTCACGTCACGGAATGGAACAGAAGGGCGAGCATCAAGTTCCGTGTTGACGTCGCCTTCCAGGGGAAGTTGGGCTTCGACATCGGTTTGAAAGGTCTCTCGAATGACGACCGCCAGTACTGCCGCGAGGCAATCCGTGAGTACAAGCGCCTCAGGGACGTCATCTGGTCGCCCAATCTCTACCGCCTCGTCTCGCCCTACGAGGGTCAGCATTGTGTCGTTCAACGTGTCAGCGACAGCAAGTCCCACAGCATCGTCTTTGCCTACGACATTCACCCGCGCTACGGCGAGAGCCTCCTCAGCACGCGCCTGCAGGGCCTCGACCCAGCCGCCAACTATCGCGTGAAAGAAATCTGCCTGATGCCAGGCAGGCAGAGCTGGCTGCCTTGCCACGACAAGGTCTATACCGGCGACTACCTGATGAAGGTCGGCATCAAAGTCACCTCGACCAACGACCTCGCCAGCCACATCATCGAGCTCAGAAAAGAGTAATTTCTTAGGCTTCGAGAACGAGGATGGCAGGGCATAAAAAGAAAGCCCCCGATTCTAAAAGTGAAAAAGTGAAAAGGTGAAAAATGCTTTATCTCTTTATTTCGCTTGTCACAGTTGTCATTTTGTCACGGCTGAAATTAGTGGCTCAAAATGAGCGAGTTAGAAAATGGTTCGTGACAAATACATGTGACAACAGGAAATTTACAATGTTCTGGGCATCGGTTCTTTTGTGGTGCAGAAAAGGTTTTCGGGCATTAATTTCGCAAAAACGCAGGCAGTCGAAATGTCCAACTTAACGTGTCGAATTGCTCAACTTAACGTGTGTAATTGCCTAATTTCACGTGCAGATTTGCCCAACTTAACTAGCAGGGCAAATCGCGATGAACAGCGGTTTGGAGTCGGTCCCAACGGGGTTTTGAGGCCTTTTCAGGCCGTTTTCTCGAGCAGTGACAAACTAATCATGTCGGTCCTTGATTTGGTGCCTCTAGAGTGCATGAATAAAGGGCTGTGACAAAATGACACTTGTGACAAGTCACAAAAAGAGAGTAAGCGTTTTCTACTATATATATCAATAATTACATAATATTATTAATATATAGTATAATATATAGTCTTCGCTTTTCTCTCAAATCACAATGTCATTTTTGTCATTTTGTCATAACTCCCTTTGAAAAAGAGAAGCGCAGGTTCGAGTATATTATATAATTAATCAATTACATGACTTAATTATAATATATATAATACAGCGAACGATTTTCTCTCAAATGACACTGTCATTTTTGTCATTTTGTCACAAACGTTCTCTGCAAGCTCATTCTTTTAGAAGAGGTTCAAATCCATGCCTAAAATTTCGGGAAAACGGCTTCTTGTTGATTCGGTGCTTCTGTCCCGAATTGCAGACACCCCTAAGAACCCCTCTAATTCGCACCAGAATCGCTTCAAATACTTTCGACGCATATTTGATGCCTGAGGCAAAAATAATCGCTCTACGGTGCCTTAAAATGCGATTTTAAAATTCAAAGAATTTTACGCCTCAAAACCAAGGGCAATTTTCAATACTAACGACAACCATAAATAATGACTTATTCTGCCATTAATAGATAATATTTGTGCCCGTGACAAAAATGACACTTGTGACATGTCATTTCTAGACACATAAACAAAGAGAAAGTTCCAGAAAGTTTAAAAGTTTAAGAGAAAGACTTTTTCACCTTTTCACCTTTTTACCTTTAGAATCGGGGGCTTTCTTTTTTTATGGCCGTGCTCCTCTTTTGAAAATTTCTTGTCAAAAAGCTTGGAACGAATGTCCAAATATGCTAACTTTGCATCATGCGACGACTGCTCTTTTTCCTGCTTTTGCTCTGGACGGCCTGGGCTTCCGGTCAGGACGAGATGCTGACCGTAACTGGTCGTGTGGTTGATGCAGCCACGGGGGAGCCCTTGCCCTATGCCGCTGTGTATAAGCAGAACGGAATGGGGACGCTGACCAACGTCGATGGTGACTTCCGTCTGAATGCCTCGCCGCAGGACATCCTGACCTTCAGTTTCATCGGTTTCGAGAAGACGACCATGCAGGCTTGGGAAGTGCCGTCGAGGGTCAGGCTGAAACCCTACGAACAGGCTCTCCGCGAGGTCGAGGTGCGGCCCGTAGATAAGCTGGGCGTTCTGGCTGCAGTCATCAAGAACCTGAAAAGAGACTTCTCGAGGCACAAAAAGGACAGGCAAGCCTATTTCATGCGAACCCTGCTGAAGAATGACAAAGACAGCTACTTGATAGAAAGCCTCATGGGTTGGAGGTCGGCCGTGAATCTCCGCGAGTGCGAGACCTTCAGCGGCATTTTCGGAATGAACGCGGAGGGAGAAAAGAGCAGCATCAAGCTGAGACTGACCAACATACACCACATGGCAGAGATAGGTCCGAGCGCCTTTATGAGCAGTTATTGGGAAAAGGCCGTCAAGCCCCTCTACAGCCTGTCAATGGCGAGAAAGTATTATGCTGTCGAACTCGAAACGCGCTCCAGCGAAATGGGAGAAAAACTTTTTCGCATCACATTCCGATTGAAAAACAAGGTCGCAAAGAAGCTGGGAAACAGGCGCTGCCTGACAGGAATGGCCTTGGTGGATGCCGAAACGCTCCGTCTGCTTCGATTCGAAGGCGAAGTGGAGAATGCGTATCAGTCGGTAAACCTCAATCGGTTGCCAACCACCATCAGGTTCCACGTCTGCTACAACTATTCTCGCGGCTTTGCGTCGGTAAGCGACATCGCTGTTCAAGGTGGTAACGAGGAGATGAGCTACAAGTCGCTTCTGTTCGGCATCCAAGCCGACAGCCTTGTCGCAGCAGGCGGCGGCTTTGTGGGCGACAACTTCATCTACGCCCTGGGCAATGCCGGTCGCGACTCTACGCTGTGGGAGAGATACAATATCGTCGTGCGAACAAAGGAAGAAGAGCGCATCGCCTTTGGAGAATAAAGACAGAAAGCCCTCAGCAAGCTTAAAAGAAAAGCCCAGCGTTTTACTGGGCTTTGCGCTTCAGGATGGGCTTGTTCCGGCTTTGCCGCTTGAGCGAAGCGAAAAACCACGACCTTGGTCGTTGGTGAGAGCCCCAAAAGAAAAGCCCAGCGTTTTGCTGGGCTTTGCGCTTCAGGATGGGCTTGAACCAACGACCCCATGATTAACAGTCATGTGCTCTAACCAACTGAGCTACTGAAGCAGGTTGCAATTGCTCGGAAGACTTTTGCGCTTCAGGATGGGCTTGTTCCGGCTTTGCGCTTCAGGATGGGCTTGAACCAACGACCCCATGATTAACAGTCATGTGCTCTAACCAACTGAGCTACTGAAGCAGTTTTTTGCTTTCTCTCGCAATTGCGGGGCAAAGGTACAACAAAATGTGAAAAGAGAAAAGAGAAAAGGGAAAAATTTTTATTTAAAGGGCTTTTTTTTCTTTTTAGGCCTTATCTTTAATCTTTAAACTTTAAACTTTAATCTTTATTTTGTATCTTTGCAGAAAATTTTGCTGGTGGTATGGAGAAAATAATAGGTATAGGTAATGCTCTTGTCGATATTCTTGTGCGTCTTGAAGATGATGTGCTGCTTGAACGGGTGGGCCTCCCTAAGGGGGGTATGACCTTGATCGATGAGGTTCGGCAGGAGGAACTGCGTGCCTGCATGGCGGAGCTTTCCATGGAGCAAGCTACGGGCGGAAGTGCTGGCAACTCGATGCTGGCCTTGGCTCGATTGGGCGGCAACGCAGGTTTCGTCGGCAAGGTCGGCAGGGATGCTCTTGGCAAGTTCTATGCCGACAACTGCAAGAGGGTGGGCATCGAGGCACGTCTGCTGGAATGCAATCTTGCGACGGGTGTGGCCAATACATTCATCTCTCCGGATGGCGAAAGAACCTTCGGCACTTGCCTTGGCGCCGCTGCAACCATGCAGCCGGGCGACATCACGCCGCAGCTCTTCGAAGGTGTCTCGATGGCACATATCGAGGGTTATCTTGTGCAGAATCACGACTTGATGGAGGCTATCTGCCAGATGGCGATGGAACAAAGCGTGCAGCTCAGCCTCGACCTCGCCAGCTATAATGTCGTCGCAGCAGACCTTCCTTTCTTCCAACACCTGGTGCAAGACTACATCGACATCGTCTTTGCCAACGAAGAGGAAGCAGCTGCCTTTACGGGCAAAAGGGATCCTCTCGAGGCTTTGCGCGAGATAGCGGCCTACAAGTGCTTGGCCGTCGTGAAACTCGGTGGCAAGGGCGCGAGTGCAAGGCTCGGCAGAGAAGAGGTCGTGGTGCCTGCCAGGAAGGTTCCTGTGGTGGATACTACGGCTGCGGGCGACTTCTTTGCGGGCGGTTTCCTCTATGCCCTGAACCGAGGAGCCTCGCTGAAGGACTGCCTCAGCTGCGGTGCTTTGCTTAGCGAGCACATCATCGGCGTGGTCGGCACAAGGTTGTCCGACGAGACGTGGAAGCAGATAAAAGTACTATGTTCAAAGTTCAAAGTTCAATGAAACGCGCGTATATATATATAATAATGTGTATGCTGCCGCTTGCTTTGGCAGCACAAAAGAAAGAGAATGCCAATTCGGCAATCAGCAGAAACCTTGAACTCTTCAATGACATCTACAAGCAACTCGACCTCTTCTACGTCGATTCGCTCAACGCAGATACCGTCATTGGCTGGGGCATCCGCTCGATGTTGCAACAGGTGGACCCCTTCACCGACTACTTCCCCGATGACGACGAGGACCTTCGCCAGATGGCAACGGGCAAATATGCCGGCATTGGCAGCGTCATTCGCTATCATAAAAAGGAGCAAAGGGCAGTCATCAGCGAACCCTACGAAGGTACGCCCAGCCAGAAAGCTGGTGTGCAGGCGGGCGACGTGATTCTTTCCATCGACGGAAAGGACGTGAAGGGCATGCTCACGCCCAAGGTAAGCAGTATGCTCAGGGGCGAGGCTGGCACAACTTTCGAACTGAAAGTGCGTCGAGGCGAAGAGGAGAAGTCGTTCCTCATCACGCGTCAGACGATTCAGCTGCCGCAGGTGCCTTATTCAGGAATGCTTGCCGACGGACAGACCGGCTACATCTATCTGACCGGCTTTACCGAAGGAGCTTGCCGAGAGGTTCGTGATGCTTTAGATGAAGTGCGTCGTCAGGGAGCCAAGCGACTCGTGTTCGACCTCCGCGGCAATCCTGGCGGAGCAATCAACGAGGCTGTCGATATCGCTAATCTCTTCCTGCCGAAAGGCAAGAAGGTGGTCTATACGCGGGGCAAGATGACGCGCACCAACCGTGAGTATTACACAGCGACAGAGCCTGTGGACAGCATGATGCCGCTCATCGTGCTTGTGGATGGCGGCTCGGCTTCTGCTTCCGAGATAGTGGCAGGAGCCTTGCAAGACTTCGACCGAGCCGTCATTATGGGTGTGCGAACCTATGGTAAGGGCTTGGTGCAGATGATTCGCGAGGTGCCTTATCATGGTAGCCTCAAACTCACGACCAGTCGCTACTACATCCCCAGCGGACGTTGCATCCAGGCTTACGACTATCGTCATCTCAATGCAGACGGTTCCGCCGGCACTGTTCCAGACAGTTTGACGAA
>ONSR01000081.1 GCA_900320565.1 uncultured Prevotellaceae bacterium | reverse complement strand
GAGGACAAACATGCCCAGTTTGCTGCCATGATTACGCGGTTGGACTATTACGTCGGGGAGATATTGGAGAAGCTGAAAGATAAAGGTCTTGATAAGAACACGCTCGTCATCTTTACCAGCGACAACGGCCCTCACGAAGAGGGTGGAGCAGATCCCAGTTTCTTTGGGCGTGATGGAAAGCTGCGAGGCATCAAGCGAAGCACTTACGAAGGCGGTATTCGCATCCCGTTTATCTGTTGGGGAGCAGGTGTTCCGAAAGGCAAAGTCAGCCATCATCAACTGGCTTTCTACGACCTCATGCCAACCTTCATGGAGTATAGTGGCGCGTTTTCGAAGAAGGAAATCAAGGAACACAGCCTCGATTCTCCTCGTTATGACGGCATTTCCTTCTGCCCAACTTTGCTTGGAAAGGACAGGAAACAACGCCAGCACGAGTTCCTCTATTGGGAAATGAGCGACGGGCCTACACAAGTGATTGGCGTTCGTCAGGGTGACTGGAAGCTGGTTGTCAGTCAGGGCAAGCCTTTTCTCTATGACCTCAAGACAGACATCCACGAGGACCACGACCTCAAAGACATGTATCCCGACAGGCTTGCTGAGCTCATCAGCATTGTCCATCGCGAGCACACGGACAGTCCTCTCTTCCCCATCACAATTCCAGAGTAAGCTGTCAACGGTTTCCCGTGGCCTTATTCTTTGGGGCAATCAGATAACCTCAATGTAGAAAGTGAAAGGGCGAAAGCCGTCGTTGCAACTAATCATTGCACTCATTGGATTCTTCATCCAGCCGTCGAAGAAGTTGCCTTCGCCTTTGGCCAGAGACTCTACATATTCTCGCATCGAAGACCACGCAGACGGGCACATCCCATCGGGACACTTCCCATCTACAGAAATCCACTGTTGCCCTTCCCTGACATCGCAGGCGTGTTCTATGGGATTCTCGTATTTATCCATCAGGTCAGGATAGGTCGTCTGTCGTATAGCTGTTATGCGTACCTTGTTCATGCTGGCTTTGGATTGTAATGGTGGTAAAAGAAGAGAGGCTGAGTGCTTGCTTTGACTCAGCCTCTCCTTGTGTGTTTGCTTGGAAGATATTACTTCCCGAGGTCGATGCTTGCGCACCAGCCGCCGTTGCGAGCCATGTGGATGGGCAGAGTGGTTGTGTTGCCTACTCTGCTTTCCTTGCGGAGATAGTCCATCGCGATGATGTGTGCGTTGACGCCATCCTCGAAATGTGTCATCCTGTACTGCTTTCCTTCAGGCAGGAAGTCGAGTTTGATTTCCAGGTTGCGCTCGGTGCTGTTGGTGATGCCACCAATGAACCACTTACTTCCTTTACGCTTTGCCATTACGATGTACTGGCCTGCTTCTGCCTGCAGGACACGTGTCTCGTCCCAGTTCACTGGCACGCTTGTGAGGAAGTCGCGGCAGTCGGGCCACTGGTCGTAGCGGCAGGGATTGTCCATCAGCATTTGCAGATTGCTCTCGCAAAGCACGAAGATAGCCAGGTTGAAGACCTTTGTGCCCACACCAGCGCAGATAGGACGGTTGCCGTGATGGCGTTCGGGCTGGTAGTTAAGCATAGAGCCTGGGGTGTAGTCCATGGGTCCGACGGCATTTCTGATGAAGGGCAGCCACACACTATTATCGGGTTTGCAGCTACCGTTATACTCCATGCCGCGTACACCTTCGTAGGTCAGGATGTTGGGATACTTGTAGTCCAAGCCGCTGGGATGGAACGCGCCGTGGAAGTCCACGAAGATGTGATGCTTGGCAGCCTCCTTGGCCACGCGCTCGTAGAAGTTCACCATCCATTGGTCCTGGCGGTCCATGAAGTCGATCTTTGTGCCCTTGATGCCCCACTCCTCAAACTTCTGGAAGAGGTCCATGTGGTGCTCCACTGTGAGCCAAGGCAGCCAGAGGATGACGCCCACGCCCTTGCTCTTGCCGTAAGCGATAATCTCGGGCAGATGCACCTCGGGATTGGTCTCGAAGGGGTTGCGTGTATTGAGCGCCCAGCCTTCATCGATGAGGATGTAGCCCACGCCGTTGCGAGCAGCGAAGTCAATGAAGTACTTGTATGTATCGAGGTTGATGCCAGACTTGAAAGTTACATCTGGACCGAAGGGGATGCCGTTGAGCCAGTCCCAGCAAGTCTGTCCCACCTTAATCCAATCGGTGTCTCCGATAGCGTTGGCGGGTGCAAGACGAACGGGCATAGTGCTCTCGGCCAGTTGTCCGTCGTTCTGTGTGATGAGCATATAGCGCCAAGGGAATGTGCGGGTGCCCTGAGTCTTGGCTACATAGTCGGCTTCCTTGAGAATGTTGTGGCTTCGGTCGCCGCGGTCCTCATATTCGATGGGGCACTTCGGCTGGATGATGGAGAAGGCGTTGGTGCCTTCGCCAACGGATTTGAGGAAGACGCCTGCATAGTCGAACAGGTCGAACTCGGAGATGAGGACCTTCTGCTTCTCGCCCATAACGAGGATGGGCAGTTCGCTCATCTTGTCGTCAGCCTTCCATGCATTGCTCTCAACGACTGAGTAGTTCTCTTCGCAACTTGTCTTGAAGCCGCCGGGCTGTTGCAGGACGAGCTTTGCCGGGGTTGCCAGCTGCCATGTTCCGTCCTCGCTCATCACTTCGATTTCGCCCTTCAAGGCGGTGATGAAGCGGTAAGCCACGCCGTCGTTATAGACGCGCCACTCCACCTTGTAGCCTCCGCCAAAGGTGAGCGTGAGCAGGGTATAGTTGTTCTCTACCTTGCTGAACTTGAGGGGATGAATGGGTGTGATGGTCTCGTTGACCTTTGTCACCTTGTTGCCCTTCAGTGCGGGCTTCTCTCCGAGGGTGCGGTCGCTGAGGATCATGCCGATGCGGTTCTGCTTGAACAGCAGTTCGCCGTGGCTCTCGACATCGTAGTAGATACGGTCGGAGACAGTTACCGTTACTTTAGTCTGTCCGTCGGGACTTGTTGCGCTGACTATCTTCTGCGCGTTAGCGGCAAAACTCGAAAGGAGCAGAACCGCAAGGAAAAGTGACTTCTTCATATTGTCAGTTTTAGTGAATTGTAATCTTATAAGGCTATGTGTCAAAACGCGGCGTGCCGTGTTTGTCATTTCGACGTGTCGAATTGCTCATCTCGACGTGTCGCGTTGGCAAACATGGCGTGCCGCGTTTTTCAACACTTACTTTTCAATCTCCAGAAGCTCAACGGTGAAGATGAGGCAGGAGAAAGGAGGAATCTTTGCCTGCTCGCGGTCCTTGTAGGCCAGTTCCTGCGGAACATAAAGCATCCACTTGCTGCCTATGGGCATCATGCAGAGGGCTTCTGTCCAACCAGGAATGACGCCAGAGACAGGGAACGAAACGGGCTTGTTACGCTTGTACGAGCTGTCGAACTCAGTTCCGTTGATGAGGTGACCTTCGTAGTTCACCTTCACCTTCGATTCCTTTGTAGGAATCTCGCCAGTGCCCTGAGTCAGCACCTTGTACTGGAGGCCGCTGGGAGTCACCTTCACGCTGTCCTTCTTGGCATTAGCCTTGAGGAACTCCTCACCTTCAATACGGTTTGCGCCGTATTTCTTCTCCATGTTCACCTTGTGGTAGTAGTCCATCTGCTTCTTCACAAGTCTCTGCGTGCTGTCCATCGAAACGGTAGCGTTCTCGCCGGAGAAGCCGTCGCGGAAGCCCTTCACGAAGAGGGCCTTGTTCAGGATGTCTGTGCTGTCGTTCACTTGCTTGGAGACACCAGGATAGATCTGCTCCTCCACCTGCTGACGAATCTCGATGCCAGCCAGGCGAGCCTTCTCTTTCTTGTCTGCTTCAGTGAGGCTTGTCTGCTCAAAGCCCTTCAGGAAGTCGGCAACATAAGTTGTGTCAACGCCCAGGCGCTGAGCCAGATAACCTTTCAAACCATTAGAATTGGCACGACCGAAGTGGTAGCTGAAAGTGTCAACACTAACTGTATCGACCACCTCGACGGGTTGCTTTGATTTGCTCTTCTTGCCAGTCTTCTTGGCAGCACCTGCGCCCAGTGAAATGCAGGCGCAGAGTGCAAATAGAATAAACTTCTTCATTTCGCTGTTATTACTTCTCGATGCCAAGCAGTTCAATCTTGAAGATGAGGCAAGAGAATGGAGAAATCTTGCCAGCCTCACGCTCGCCATAAGCCTGCTCCTGAGGAATGTAAACCATCCAAGTAGAGCCGACAGGCATGTTTGTCAGAGCCTTTGTCCAACCTGGGATAACCTGGTCGCAACGGAACTTAGCGGGTTCGCCACGCTGATAGCTGCTGTCGAAGATAGTGTCGTTGAGGAGCTTGCCCTCGTAGTTCACGCTAACCTTGTTGGTGTCGGCAGGAACAGCACCTGTGCCCTCGGTGATAACCTCGTAGTAAACACCGTCGCCCAGTTCCTTGATGCCTTCCTTCTTGGCAATCTTGGCCATGTAGTCCTCGCACTCCTTCTTCCAGTCGCCGAACTTCTCAGCCATCACTCTTGCCTTCACGGTCTGCATCATTGTCTGCATAGTCTGGGCAGCCTCGTCAGCAGTCATCAAGCAGTTCTTGCCTGATGCACCAGAGATGAAACCGGCCAGAAGGTTCTGGAGGCTTACCTGGCGAGTGCTGTCTTCGCCAAAGATCTCATAGCTGAGGCCAGGAATCCACTGCTGAGCAATCTGCTGACCCATCTGGATGCCGGCATAGTAAGCAGCCTTCTTCTTGCTGTCGCCAGCGTTAGCACCTTCTGTCAAACCCTTGAAGAACTCGTCCATGTATGTTGTATCGACGCCCATGCGCTGGGTCAGATACTCCTTCAGACCTTGAGTCTGAGCCACACCGACAGCATAGGTCAGGGTGTCAACGTCGTCCTTCAGGTTAGCTTTGGGAGTGCCATTTGTGCAACTTCCCATGATAGCAGCCACTACAACGGCTGCGAGAATAGAAAACTTTTTCATGTTGTTTGTTTAATTATGAATTTAGTTATTTTGAATTTTGAATTTGTCAAAGTACCTTGATGAGCTCTACGTCGAAGATGAGCGTGCTGAATGGCGGGATGCTTGCTCCTGCGCCTTGCTCTCCGTAAGCCAGAAGATAAGGAATCGTGAAGCGGAACTTAGCGCCTTCCTTCATGAGTTGCACGCCTTCGGTCCAGCCTGTGATGACTTGGTTGAGGCCGAAGTCGGCAGGCTCGCCACGCTTGTAGCTGCTATCGAAGACAGTGCCGTCGAGCAGACGTCCCTCGTAATGGCAGCGAACGGTGTCGGTAGCCTTGGGGCTCTTGCCCGTTCCTTCCTGAAGGACTTCATACTGCAGGCCGCTCTTCGTGACGGTTACGCCGGGCTTCTTGGCATTTGCGTCGAGGTAAGCCTTGCCCTCGGCAATGTGAGCCTGAGCCTCTTCCTTCTGCTTCTTGGTGAAATACTCTTGCAGCATCATCTGTGCCTCGCGAGCGGAGAAGGCCGTTTCCTTGCCCTCAATCACATCGGTGATGCTCTTTGCGAAGTCCTCGATGCTGAAGTTCTCAATGTTCATGCTCTTTATCTGTTGGCCGATACCAAGGCCAAGTGCATAGCTAATTTTGTCCACCATCATTATTTACTATTTAACGATTTACTATTTACTATTTTATAACGCGGCGCAAAGATACGAAAAAATGAAGAATGAAGAATGAAGAATGAAGAATTATTTTCGCTTTTGTGCAGCTTCAGCTTTATAAAAAGGGAAAAGAGAGCCTAAACAATAACATGAAAGCCCCCAAATGCGAACATTTAGGAGCTTCCATGCATTTTCTGTCTTTTACTTTCTTACTTTATCACGACTTTTCGTCCGCCAACGATGTTGATACCACGTTGCGTTTTGCTCAGGCGCTGTCCGGCAAGATTATAGATGGCCTCTTCATTATGAATTATGAATTGTGAATTATGAATTGACTCAATTCCTGTCATCGTGTCGGCAGTGAAGTAGCCTGGGCTTGATGTGCCGCCATCGGGACGGGCATAGGTGTTGTCGAGGAAGTTGCTGTTGTATGCCGTTCCATTGCCGCCTATAAGAGAAGTGCAGCCAGAGAACATGAGGTCCGACGCGGCTGTAGTTCTGCTCCAGTCATTAGCGCAGCAGATGGTGGTCAAACTATTACAGCCTAAGAACATTTGTCCCATGTCCGTCACCCTGCTGATGTCGAACGAGCTGACATCCACCATCTTCAGATTCTTGCAGCCCTGGAACATCGCCACCATCTTTGTCACCTTACCAGTGTTGAACGTGCTCAGGTCGAGCGTCTTCAGCGACAGGCACAGGAGGAACATATTGCTCATGTCCGTCACATTCTCCGTGTTGAGGTTCTCCAGTCCCTCGATGCTCTCCATATTCGGCAGGTTCTGCATCACGTACGTTTCGGGGTTCGTTCCAGCGTAGAACATGTCCCTCGTCGAAGTCAGCGGAGCAAACTTCATCGATGGGTGGATGACGGCCTTGGTAACTTTCTTGTAGTAGTCAGTGAAGCGAACGGCACTGGGGTTGTTCACAGGGTCGTAGAGTTCAGTCACACCCGATCGGGAAGGCATCTGACTGTCGTAGTAATAGGTCAGCGTGCCAGTTTCTGCCACAAAATCAGTATAGACCTCCCTCTTCGCGCGCACGGGGCGGACACATAGGCCTTGGTAGCGGTAGGTGAATACTAATGGAGATCCACCATTAGTAAATCTAGTAAACGCAAGGGTATGTTCACCGTTATAAGGGAAGTGGATAAAACGTGAATAGTAAAAACCCAGATTATTAACATCTTCGAGACTCGAACCTTCATTATACATGCCGCCAGCAGGCAGGAAAATGCTATTACCATTAATCTTGCTTGTAATCAGCATACCATAATTCTCGGAACCATCTTTACCTGTCTTAGCTGTCCACTCCATTGTTGTGTAGTCAGTGTTGAAGAGTTCTTGATATTGTTTATATTCCGGTGTCTGCCACTCACCGCCCCAATTGACTGTTGCAGCATCATCCTCTGGCAGCAGTTCTTCTAATTCATCAAAATAACCATTATAGCCATAATCGGAATGTAGGCAGTACTTCGTAAATGTATTTTCTGAGCCTTTGCACCACTTGTAAGTGCTCCAGCTGTAGTTGCTCTTTGGCTCTGTCTCGCCCCAAGCGAACTCGCCCCAAGCGAAGTAGTCGCCGTATTCTTCTGGGCTGTTGGCTCCAACGTTGCAGGTTGCCCAAAGTGTACCGCTGGGCAGGCCAAGGTCAACATATTCGTGCTCTTTCTCTGGATTACGCACGGGGCGGATGCTCAGACCATAGCAGCGATTCTGGGTGTCATTGGGAGTGTTGCTGGTCGTAGTGAAGCTGAAGTCGCGAGCCAGGAAATTGCTGGGCCTGGCAACGTCGCGCGACCAGTAGAAGGCACGCGATCCGTCATTAATAAGATCCGTGTCCATGAGAATGCCGGCAGCAGGCAGGAAGATGCTGTTGCCGTTCAGCTTGCTTGTGATGAGCATGCCGTAGGTGTCATTCTGAAAACTCTTCTTCACCGTAGTGTATTCCGAGTTCATGAGCTCGTCGAACTGCTCCATGCTTGGCATCCTCCACGAACTGCCCCATTTCGCTGTTGCGGCATCATCTTTGTCTTCGAGTGCATCCAGCCCATCGAATGTCCCATAGTATTCTGCTGTACAATACTTCGTCATGGAATCGTTCGTGCCTGCGCAATACTTGTAGGTACTCCAGCTATAGTTGCTCTTGGAATCTGTCTCGGCCCAAGCGAAGTAGCTGCCATACTCTTCGGGCGTTGTTGCTCCGATGTTGCAAGTTGCCCAAAGTGGTTGTCAGGTCTGTTATCAAGTTTTGTGTTGCCTGATTGTCAGGACCAATCACTACCCAATCCCTTTGCACGTCGGTCGTTGTGCCGGCATAGAACACATGGTAGCTGTTGCCAATGTAGGCACCTGCGGGATAGCGAATGCCGATGTTCGAGTCGAACTTGCACTTGGACTCTACGGGCAACTCTACACTTGCAGACTCATTGCCGTAACATGCCAGTATGGAGTTATCTTGGATGTAGAGCGTACCGCCGTCATCGAAGAAGCCGTAGCCGTCGCCTTGGCTAATGACTTTCGTTCCGTCTGTGATTTTCAACGTTGACGCATCGCTATTATAGATTCCTCCGTTTCTGTCGCCCGTTGCTGTAATCCAAAGCTTTCCTCCGCCTGAAATGGTTGTCTTGACTACGGGGTCTGTGTCGAAGCCTGTCCAGTCGGTAGCTGTTATACTGTTATTGCCTCGTGCAATAATATTAAGGTCGTAGCATTCTTTATTGTATATACCTTTCTCGCCTTCTATCTTGGCGTCGTAGAGCACGAGCGTTGGATAGATGCCGCTCCAACCGAGACCTGAGGATTCGTCGTAGAAGTAGGCAGTGCCCTCCTTAAGGCCAGGGATGTCGTAGAAGTTGAGCGATGTGAGCTCCGTGCCGTCAACATAGACATGATAGTGCTTCACATCGTAGTTCACCGTGACTGGCATCCACCTTGCTGCGTCTGTGCCAGTGTCGTATTCATACTCTACCTTCTGCGGTATCTTCTTCAAGTCTTCGGACACCACCAGCCATCCGCTGGCTGTTACCTTTGGCGTCTGGCTCACACCGTCTATCTTCAAGGCTCGGATGCGTGAAGCATCGGTCGTGTTGACAAAAAGCGTCCAGCAGTTGTTGTTGCTGCTGCCATAGCTATTTATTGTGAAGCGGCGAGTGGATGACTGATTGCCAACATCAACAGCGGTTCGGTCTGTCAGAGCTGTATTGTCAAGTTCCAGATGGGTCAGGTAGTTGTTCTGGCAATAAAGTTCTGTCAGCTTTGTGTTATTTGACAAATTCAATTGGTCGATTTTGTTAGAAGAGCAACTTAAGACCTCTAACTCTGTATTCTTTGAGAGATAGAGATAACTTATTTTATTTCCGTGGCAACGCAGTTCTTTTAACAACGTGTTCTTCGAAACATCGAGCGAGAAGAGTTGGTTCCAAGTGCAATTCAAAGAGGATAGTTCGGTATTTTTCGAAATATCGAGCGAGGTGAGTTGATTACCTACGCAATGCAATTTGGTCAGTTTGGTATTCTTTGTTACATCGAGCGAGGTGAGTTGATTATCATCGCAACCCAATTCGGTCAGTTCGGTATTCTTCGAGACATCAAGCGAGGTAAGATTGTTGTTGCTACAATACAACTCGGTCAGTTCGGTATTCTTTGATACATCGAGCGAGGTGAGTTGATTAGAGATGCAATCAAATTCGGTCAGTTCGATATTCTTCGACACATCGAGCGAGGTCAGTTGATTATTCTGGCAATCCAATTCGATCAGTTTGGTATTCTTTGTTACATCGAGTGAAGTGAGTTGATTATAAATGCAATACAACTTGGTCAACTTGGTATTATTCGACCCATTGAGTAAAGTGAGTTGATTATTGGAGCATTCCAACTCGGTCAGTTCGGTATTCTTCGACACATCGAGTGAAGTGAGTTGATTATTATTGCAATGCAAATGGGTCAGTTGGGTATTCTTCGACACATCGAGTGAGGTGAGTTGATTACTAGAGCAATACAACGTGATCAGTTTGGTATTCTTCGAGACATCAAGCGAGGTGAGTTGATTACTGAAGCAATACAACTCGGTCAGTTCGGTATTCTTTGATACATCGAGCGAGGTGAGTTGATTTGTGTAGCATTGCAAATTGGTCAGTTTAGTAAAATACTCGATACCCTGCAAAGAGGAGATACCCTTCTCATTTGCAAAAATTTCCGTTATACTTGCAAGTTTGGCATCGGAGATGGTTCTTCCGACGCTGACACCAGTCTTTAACGAGATGTATGAGCGGAAGCTGGGATCGGGGAAGTTGGTGGCGTTGAGCACCACAGAGGCACCCGCTGTCTGTGCTCCGAAGAACATGGCAAGGAGCAAGTGGAGGAGTAATAGTTTCTTCATAGTCTGTATTTGTTTAGTGGTTAATTATTGTTTGTTTTGTATGTTTCTGCGGACAAAGATAGGAGTTTTAATTCAAAATTCAAAATTATTTAATTCAAAAATAATGATAGAACATCGAAACCGTTATCTTCGACCACGAATGACACAGATGACACTCTAAGGAGTCAAGGAGTTGAGGAGTTTTTTCAGGAGAGCCTCCTTTCCTCCTAAACTCCTTAGGCAGAAACAAAACCAGCCGCACGAAACTATTTCTAAGGAGTCAAGGAGATGAGGAGTTTTTTTAGAAGAGACTCCTTTACTCCTAAACTCCTTAGACAGAAACAAACACAGCCGCATGAAACTATTTCTAAGGAGTCAAGGAGTAGAGGAGTTTTTTCAGGAGAGCCTCCTTTCCTCCTAAACTCCTTAGACAGAAACAAAACCTGTCGCACGAAACTATCGCTAAAGCGTGTAAAATCCTTAATTTAGAACAACGGATTGAACTGATTAAACGGATTTGTCAACCGTTAAACTTTTAAACTCTTAAACTT
>ONSR01000025.1 GCA_900320565.1 uncultured Prevotellaceae bacterium | reverse complement strand
CCGCATGAACGAGAACCGCACCCGTAAAGCGATGAGCATTAACCTTGCAGGCATCATGAACAACAACGTTCCCGATGTCATACTGGAAAACGAAGACTCACTGGTTGTTTCGTCAAACGAGGAAATAACAAGAGCTCGCAAGTATTATATACATGGCCCTCTCGCAAAACAAGGTGCATTTCCTTATGTCGAGAATATGACTCTCGAAGATGCCATCGTAGCTGCAGGTGGATTAAGAGAAGAAGCTCTCCTTACCAATATCGAAATTGCACGCCGTCTACAATACACTGACGAACGAGATTCCACATATAACAAAAAAGCTAAGATTTATACTTTCAATATCGAAAATGGACTCATGGTAAAAGAAGGACAAAACTTTGCATTGAAACCCTATGATGTGATTACCATTAAGAAGAATCCTGAGTTTGCCGATGTTGCCATCGTTCATGTTGGCGGTGAAGTCAAACTATAGTCTCCAGAGCAGACAAGACCGTCTTAGTGACTTGATAAAACGCGCAGGTGGACTGACAGAAGCAGGTTTCGTCGAAGGAGCACGTTTTACACGCGCCATAAGTGCGAACGAAAAGGAACGCTCTTTACAGCTTTTGGAAATTGCCCACAGCGCAGACACCATTGATGTTGAGAAGATTACAATCAAGGACAGGTATGCTGTGGGTATTGACTTAGCTGAAGCGATGAAGAAACCCGGCAGCGACAAAGACATCATCCTGCGAAACGGTGACCAGATTATTATTCCCCAACACAACAACACAGTACGCATCAGCGGTGAGGTGCTCTATCCCAACACAGTACCTTATGTTGAGGACAAGTCTGCTTCATACTACATTAACCAAGCTGGCGGCACCAGCAACAAAGGTCAACGCAGCAAAGCATTCATCATCTATGCCAATGGCCAGGTAAGCCGCCTGTATCATGGCCGAATTCGCCCTGGCTGCGAGATTGTCATTCCCACAAAGGTGGACAAGCACGCCGACCCACAAAAGACATCCATAGCTTTGGCCGGTGTCAGCGCACTCTCTACAGTCGGTGCCGTGCTTATCAGCGCACTGAGAAGATAAGATTATTGAGCGTCACACATAATGCCCACAGTCATGGAAGAAAAGAAAGACTACATACTGGACTTGACAAAAATTGTCCCAATGCTACTGAAGAGATGGAAACTGTATGCCATTTGTATGGTAGGCGTTATTCTCTTCTCTCTAGCATTTGTATTCACCATACCCCGTTACTACACCTGTCAGGTCATGCTGGCTCCAGAATCGGGCAGTGGAGGCATGAACTCCATTCTGAGTTCGTTCGGTTTTGGGGAACCACAATCAACCAACGATGCCATCTCGCCCAATTTATACCCCGACCTGATGCAATCAAAGGACTTCATCGTTTCGATGTTCCCTGTTGAAGTCACCACATTGGACGGTTCGGTGAATACCACATATTATGACTACTTGCTGAAACATAGCAAGAGTTCATGGTATATGAATCTTATTGGAAAACTAAAGAAGTCGATGCAGGCGAAAAAGGTTGAGACAAACACCTCTGGCGCAAAAGGTAAGACATACTCTGCCAGTTTCTTGCTTACAGAGAAGCAACACAACATTGCAGGAGCCATTGCAGGAAAAATCAATTATAATTACGACAAAAAGACAGGTGTCGTCACAGTCACAGTCAACGACCTCGATCCTTTGGTTTGTGCTCTGATTGCAGATACTGTAAGTAATAAACTACAGGAGTTCATTATGGACTATCGTACAAAGAAAGCCCGCAACGACTTGGAGTATGCTCAACTTATCTATGCACAGACGAGAGATGAATACGAAGTAAGTAACAGACGGTATGTGGCCGCAGTTGATGCCAATTGGGACGTCATCAACGAGACAGCGAAGGCACAACTGGAAGCGCTGAACAATGAGCAGAGAATGAAATATCAGACCTTTTCCGCAGCTGCCCAAAAACTAGAAGCAGCAAAAGCAAAATTGCAAGAAGCCACTCCCGTCATCACAGTCCTGCAAGGGGCCTCTGTGCCACAAAAGCCCGCTGGCCCTAAGCGACTCTTTATCACTGCCTTCCTTATGGCCTTCGCAACATTCCTCTGTTCAGTATATATTCTCTCTACCGACCGAAGTTGGAGGACCTAAACATCAAATGGATATACTGATTCTCTCGATATTCGCCATAGTCACTGGCCTTTCTTTTCTGGAAGACCACATGTCGGCATGGCAGAAACTCATCCTCCTCTTTTCTATCTGCATCGCCCTCATCTGCATCGCCACATTCAAGCCCATGACGACGGCAGATGCCGCCAATTATGAGAAGTACTTCTATTTCTACGACAACATCATCATCGAGACCATGACGGAGCCCACCTACATATATCTTAGCCGCCTCTATATCTCGCTGGGATTCGGTGTTATCGCCATTTTCCTCACTTATGCCCTGATAGCCATACCGACCAAGTTGACACTTCTCTGGCATCTCACCCCCTTCGTCTTCACCTCCATGATGGTCTATGTGGGCATTTACTATCCTATGCATGATGTTGTACAGATACGCTGCGGCGTTGCAGTGGCCTTTCTTCTTTGGTCAATGATACCCTTGCAAGAAGGTCGGTATCTGTGGGCAGCCGCTCTCTTCCTCACTGCCACCCTTTTCCACTACTCCAGCCTGGCCTTCCTGCCCATCCTCTTTGTAGGGAACATGGAAATAGGCAAGTACTGGAAATGGATTCTCGGTGTCAGCATACCCATCTGCATACTGCTCTATCTGGCAGGATTCGGATCTGTCAACCTTATTCCGGGGGAGGCAATTGAAGGGAAACTGGATTACTACAAGGAAGTCAGCGACACCGGAGCCGACGAGAAGTACGTGCCATATAAGCAGATTACTTTTCTCGCCGAATTCGCTATGCTCTATGTCTTCATCTTCTTCTACGACACCATCCACCGCCACTGCCGCTATGCCCCGATACTCATCAAAGTGCTCGCCCTTGAGATGGGCTACCTCATTATCTTCGCCGATATCGAAGTGCTGGGCAAACGTCTCCATGACCTCTTCGGCATGTTCAATACAATCTCCTTCACCTGTCTGCTCTATGTTATTCGGCCACGTTATGTGGCCCGCACAGGACTGGCAGTCTTCTGCCTCTTCCATTATATCGTGCAGATGCTAAGCAAGATATATTTCCACTAAACTTAATCAACGATATGAAGGCACGACTTATACTGACATTTCTAAGCATCTTATCCTTGCAGACGACACGGGCAAGCGAGCCGCAGGGGTTCCCCATCATTGCCGACATTCTGCCTACGGAACTTTATGACCACACCCGTTTCAACGGCATACGGAAGGCTGGTTTCAATGCCATAATGGTATGGCCAAAATCCACCCCGAACATCTACAAGGCTCTCAACGTAGCAGAAGCCCACGGGCTTAAAGTACTCATATTCAATGTAGAAATTGAGAAGCGGCCAGAGGCCATCGTGCCGTCCATCAAGGACCATCCTGCCCTTTGGCAATACATCCTGGCCGACGAACCGAAGATGAAGCGTTGGCAAGAACTGCACGATTTGCAGCAGCGCATATCCAGGCTACATCCAGGGGGGCAGTGCTACATCAATCTCTTTCCAAATGCAGGTCAGTGGCTACTCGACGATATTGGAGTAAAAAGATATCCAGAATACGTCAAAGCCTTCTCCAAGATAGAGCAACCGCAGATTTCCTACGATTTCTACCCCGTACGAAAAGGTGGAAAGGTGGCCGACAGCCAGTGGTATGCCACCCTTGATGAGATCCGAAGCGAGAGCCAACGCACCGGCAAGCCCTTCTGGGCCTATGTCCTCTGCGTGCCACACGGGCCCTATCCGATGCCTACCCTTGCCCATCTGCGACTGCAATGCTACGTCAACCTTGCATATGGAGCACAAGGCATCAGCTATTTCTCCTATGCCACCCCAAAGCCCACTAAGAGCTACGACTTCCACGACGGCCCCCTACTAAGCAATGGCAAGAAAGGCAAGACATATAAGACTGTCAAGAAGATGAACGCCGAGTTGAAGCCTGTAGCAAGCCTTTTCTGGCAAAGTAAAGTGACAAGCATCGAACACCGGAAGTTTCGTCAATAAAAGTGCTGACAAGAATGTAACTGTAGGCATTCGTCCTAGCGACTATCTAGTACGGATACTCAAGAACCTGAAAACTGAGTCGGTAAAGGATGCATACATACTCGGAGCAGGAGATATACTCATCCTGAGGGACAAATAACCGTAAATAATTGCAATGCCGTCGGTTCTATACATACTGGTGATATATGGCAGGGAAGCTGCTGAAGCAGAGGCCATGCGGACGCTGTTTGCAGGTCACGAAGAACGGCTGCAACATCTGTTCATCTACGACAACTCGCCCTCGCCCCATACGCCTCCTCAGAACATAGCACATTATGTCCACGACCCGTCGAACGGCGGACTTGGTCGCGCCTACAACACCGCTTGCCGCTATGCGGAAGCAAAAGGCTACGAATGGTTGCTCCTGCTCGACCAGGACACAACGTTTCCGCCTGATGCCATAGACAAGTATGAGAGTGCCATGGCCACTCATCCCGAGACAGACATGATTGCACCGCGACACATGGTGAATGGCGGCAAGTACCTCTCGCCAACGCACTACAGGATGAAGACATCGCACCTTCAGAACTCCGCACCCACGGGCACCGTAGCTTTCAAGGATGCCTGCCCCATCAACAGCGGACTACTTGTCAGCGTCAAGTCTTTTATAAAGGCAGGCGGATATGACGAACCGGTGTGGCTTGACTTCTCAGACATACGTTTCATCGAGAAATACCGCAAGCACTACAATACCTTCTACGTCATGCCAGACCTCGTATGCCACCAGAGCTACTCAGGCCTTGACACTGACCCAGAGAAGGTGTTCCACCGCTTCTGCATATACCTGCAATGTGCCGCTGCCTATCCAAGGGACAGTTGGACGGACACACTTGCCCTGACAGTAACGACACTGCGGCCTACCCTCTCGCATACCATCAGGCAGCGCACGCTCCGCTACCTGAAGGCCTACTTAAAATCTGGAATCGTGCATTGTTAACTACGAATTGATACATGAAAGTACTCGTTTTGATGTCAACTTACAATGGGGAGAAATACCTAAGGGAGCAGATAGACAGCATCCTTGGGCAGCGGGGCGTGGAGGTAAGTCTTCTTGTCAGGGACGACGGTTCAACCGATGCAACCCTGACGATACTCGACGAGTATAAGGAATCCGGGCGGCTCGACTACTACTGCGGTAACAATCTCGGCCCGGCACGCAGTTTCATGCATCTGCTGCAAAATGCCCCTGCAAGCGACTTCTACGCTTTCTCTGACCAGGATGACAAATGGATGGACGACAAGCTTTTCGCCGCCACAACCTCGTTGGAAGGTCACGAAAGCGAGCCGGCACTGTATTTCTCGCAGACACAGCTCGTCGATGCTGGGCTGAACAATATACCAAGCGTCATAATACACCCTAAGTTGACATTTGGGGAGTCGCTCATATACAAGTTCATAGGAGGTTGTACTATGGTGATGAACCACCGCATGCGTGAGGCCGTGGGTCACTTCATGCCCGAGATAATGCCAATGCATGACATCTGGATATACTCCATCGCGCTCGGCATTGGTGCCTTCGTCCACTTCGACCCCACTCCACATATGTTCTACAGACAACATGGCAACAACACTGTGGGGCTTGGACAGGGAGCAGCATACGAGTGGAAGAAGCGGTTCAAAAGGTTCACCGCCAAGAACGACGAACGATACCTGCAGGCCCGTGAACTTTCCAATGGCTACCACGACAAGCTCACCGCTCCCAACGCTGCATTGCTCACGCTCTTCCTCGAGGGAAAGACGAGTGTGACCAAAAGATTAAGGATGCTGACATCCAGGAGCCTGCGCTGCGCAGACCGCACCACACAGTTGCTCTTTTGGATCAATCTACTTTTCAACAAATACTGACCAACCTATGACCATCCCAAGGATTACCGTCATCACCATATCCTACAACAGTTCTGCCACGATAGAGGCAACGCTCAAGAGCGTAACCACACAGGACTACAAGAACATGGAGTACGTCGTCATCGACGGAGGCTCCACCGACGGCACACAGAATATCATCGACAGATACCGCAGCCACATCTCATTCTATGTCTCCGAACCTGACCGCGGCATCAGCGATGCCTTCAACAAAGGTATTGCGCACAGCACAGGCGACCTCATCGTGTGCATCAATTCCGACGACCAGCTATTGCCTGGAGCCTTGGAGAAGGTAGCTGCATACTACGACGAGGAGACGGACATCTACAGCTGCGACCTGCTTTTGCTGGACACGAGGACTGGCGAGAAGCGCATACAACACCCGTCAACCCACTTCCCCCTCATGCCTTTCTTCCGCAGGCCTGGGCATCAGGGCGTGTTCGTCACCAGAAAGACATACGAACGGCTGGGCGGCTACAACACGTCGCTTCACTATACCATGGACCTCGACCTGTTCATGCGAGCCACCTCTGCAGGCATGAAATTCAAGCATGTTCCGGAACTGGTCTCAGTGTTCCGCTTGGGAGGTGCCACCAACGAAAGCATCTTCAAGAAGAGGAAAGAGTATGTGGCCCTCATCCGCGGGAACGGCGGCTCGTGGCTTCAGGCATATACCTTCTACGGCTTCCTCGTATGCACGCAGACAGTCAAGAAGGCACTCCGTCTGACAGGCATTGACTGGATAAGAAAGATTAGATATAGGAAGGAGGACGCATGAACGCACATCATATTTCTGTCATCATAGCCACTTACAAAGGAGAGAAACCAGAGTACCTCGACAGGGCACTGAGAAGCATCTGGGACGACCAAAAGCGCAAGCCCGACGAGATTGTTCTGGTGGAAGACGGACCGCTCACAACGGGACTCTGTAGTGTAGTGGATGCATGGAAAGAGATACTGGAAAGCAGGCTTGTCGTCATAGAGAAGCCCGTGAACCAAGGTCTGGCAGCAGCCCTGAACGATGCAATTGAAGTAGCTCACGGCGACCTCATTGCACGCATGGACAGTGACGACATCAGCCTTCCCGACAGGTTCATGCTTCAGGAACAATATATGGACGAACACCCCGAGGTGGACATTTTGGGCGGGTCCATACGCGAGTTCAACGACGAAGGCACACTCTCGGCCGTCCAGCGCTACCCCGCCACGATGCAGGAGGTGCTGCGAACGATGTACAAGGCATCGCCTCTGGCCCATCCCACAGTGATGTATCGCTCATCATTCTTCAAGGCAGGCTACAGATACAGCAGCAAATATCATATCTGCGAGGATGTGACGATGTGGTACGATGCAGCTGCAGGCGGACGGGTGATAAACAGTCTGCAGGATGTCTTGCTGGAATTCCGGCGCAATCCATCAGTCATGCAACGAAGAAGCCGAGAGAAGGCATGGAGCGAGTTCCTTGCCTACAACGACGGCATAAGCAGGCTCTATGGCAAGTTCAGCTACAAGTACATCTATTCCTTCATGCGCATGTGTTTCCGCCTCATGCCCGCATCGCTGGTATCCCTCATCTACGACAGCAAGCTCAGGCGCATATTTGCCCGCCACGGATAGAAGACTTCCCCTGTAAAAATTCTTTACAGAATTAACCAGCCAACTACGGCGAATCGACCGACACAGAGTAGGTCATCGACAAACGCCCTATAGGGGAATTGTCAACGCCCCGTATTATCTTGACAATTCCCCTATAGTGCGTTGGCAAATTCTCTGTGGCGATTTTGTGACCCCAAACACCTTTTTGCTATCCCAAACCACGCATTATCAGTAACACCTCGCTGGAGAGGGGCAAAAATCGCCTTTGTAACATGCTGATTATCAGCAACCATTTGATTTAAGCCATTTTCTCAACTCTTGTGGACAAAAGTGCCACAAAGGCCGAAAAACGCGCTTAAAACGCATCGCCGAGTAAAAATTATTTACACTTTCAATAGGCATTAACGAGTTTTAACAATCAAGGAAGTGGGGAAATCATGGATTTTTGTGTATCTTTGCAGCGGAAATAGCCCAATTCTTCACTACATCACCCACAACGGCAACACCTATTCCGTCGGCGGGAAGAGGGTGAGATAATAAATAACGTAATGACGAGACTTCTTCTCCTTATACTATTCACTCTGCCAAGCATCTGCCTTGCCCAGACCTCCGAGGAGGTTCGGAAGAAGTATTCCAGCTTGGGGCTACCGCTGATTTGCATAACGACAGTGGGTGGAGAGGAACCGACGTCAACCAAAGTCATGCACCCAGACGGCTCTTACGTCGGGGCAAGCATCACAAACATCGTACCCAAGAACGGACGGATTCAGATATACCGTTCCGACACGCTTTGGTATGACAGCGGTGAATATCAGGACCAAGTGTCTGGCATGACAATTAAGCACAGAGGCAACACCTCGGCTTATCATTATGCCAACAAGCCCTTCAAGCTGACACTCGAAAAGAAGGCAGACCTTATCATCACGCCCGAAGACGACGATACGGACCGGAGAAGCAAACACTGGGTACTGCTCAACTGCTCTTTTTCCGTACGTACGGCATTCATCTATCAGATGGAGAAGATGATTGGCATGGAGTTTGCGCCCAGGATAGAATACGTCAATGTCATCGTCAACAACGACTATCGCGGCCTATACATCCTCTCGGAGAATGTGAGACGCGACAAGGATTGCCGCATCGACGTAGATAAGGACGAGGGCTACATCATCGAGCTGAATGCCTACTTCTGGAACGAGCCCTTCTCCATTCCGTCGCGACTGATCGACTTCATGCAATGGACGCTCAAATACCCTGACCCCGAAGACCTTACGGAAGAACAGGAGGCGAACATACGCAGCGACATTGAGAGGTTGGAGACCTCCGTCGCTGATGGCAACTATTCCGAGGTGATAGACGTGCGCTCCGTCGCTCGATGGATACTGCTGCACGACCTCCTCGGCACCTACGATGCCGCCGGTTCCAACATCTTTGTTGTCAGGAAAAACACGGAGCCATCGTCGCTGATGCGGATGCCCGTCGGATGGGACATGGACTCCTCTATGAGATATCCTGAGAAGTGGTCCAGGACACATACCGAACGGGGCATCTTCATATCACGCCTGTTTGCCAATGAGCACTGCACGGACTTCATCGAGACATACCTGGAGGAATGGAGTCGCGTCTCAGAGGCCGGCATAATGGAACGGATGAGGCAACTCGCCCTGGCATTCCCGTCATCGGCATTGGGTCAAGGGCTGAAGCGCTCCTACCCTCTGCATGCGAAGCGCTGGGGCTACGACGTCAGCATCTTCGACGTGGACATGCAGGCACAGCTGGTCTATAACTGGTTCGTCAATAGAGAACCTGGCTTGAACGGCCTCGTCTCCGGCCTGGCTGTCGGTATAAAGGATGTCGAAGCAGAAAAGGAAACAGGCGCTCGCAAAGTCATCCTGGGCAAACACCTCTATATTCTTCGAGACAATAAAGCCTACTCCATCGACGGGATGAGGACAGAGTAGGCTTTACATCAGATTGTGCAGCACTATTTCTCCAGTTCTGGGACTTGAGGGAACGTGAGCTTACGCTTGTCTATGCTGAGTTGCTTGTCCGCTGCAGTCTTCATCGTGACGGAATTGCCTGCTGTCCAAGGGCTGTAGGTTACTTTGCCGTCGCACACAATACCGACGCGAAGGGTACGCTGCTTCTCAGCTGCCTTGCCACCAACTTTGCTAATGCTTACAGTCAGTTTCTTTCCTTCCGTAGCAGCCTGCAGCTTGTACTCGGCAAAGTTGCCCTGCTGATAGGCAAAGCCATCGCCATCATCCTCATAGAGACGTCCTTCCGCCCTACCCTCTGCATCAGGATTGACAAGCAGAGTAAGGCTGTCGGACTTCATCTCCACCGTGTTTTGATAGAGGTTGCCCATCGGGATGACAGAGCCAGGACGCTGAGCCAGATAAGGCTGGAAGCCGTCGTCCTTGTCTTCGAGAGGAAGGATGTCCCAGTCACCGCTGGGGAGGTTGGCATCGCCTGCCCAACGAGGAATGATAATCAAGTCGCCACCCAACATGAAAGCCTTCTCTTCAGCACGCAAGCTCTTATCCTTAGTGTCAGCCATAAAGACGGGACGCATCACGGGCATACCATCCTTGCTGGCCTCCTGGAAGAGCGTATAGACGTATGGCATCAGGCGATAGCGGCGATTGATGGCCGTGCGGCAAACATCGAGGCATTCCTTGTCGAAAGCCCAAGGTTCCTGTGCTCGTCCGCCATCAATGCAATGGTTACGGACGAACGGGAAATAGACGCCTACTGCAGTCCAGTTAGCGACGAGCTTGCCATTGCTGTCTCCGCAGAAACCGCCCATATCGGGACCGTTGAAGGGCTGACCGCTCAGGCCAAGCGTAATAGACATCGGGATGGAAGCCATGAACTGTTCCCAATTGGAATAGTTGTCGCCCGTCCAAGTTGCCGCATAGCGATGACCGCCGAGGAAATTGCTTCGGCTCAAGATGAAGGGACGTTTCGTGGGATTTGCCAAGAGCAAGCCCTGACGGCTGGCGCGAACCATGTTCAGTCCATATACGTTATGATAGCGCAGATGTGAGTCCTGGCGCAAGCCGTCACCACCTTTATGCACGTTAGTGATGGGCATTGAGGAGCGAGGTCCCTCGAAGACTGCCGGCTCGTTCATGTCGTTCCAAATGCCATCCACGCCCTGCGCCATGAAGGGAGGATAGAGCGTGCTCCACCAGGAGCGCACCTCGGGACGCGTGAAGTCGGGGAAGTGACAGTCGCCCGGCCATACCTTTCCGACGAAAGGTTTGCCCTCTTCATCGAGAACTGCATAGCCATTAGCCATGAGCTGGTCGTCAACCCAATAGCCTTCTTGCGCCTTGACACCCGGGTCAATCATATAGACGCTCTTGAAGTTCTTGCTGTGCAGGTAGTCGTTGAGTGCCTTGGGCTGCGAGAACTCCTGCGGATGGAAGGTGAATATCTTGTACTGGTCCATGTAATGGATGTCCATCCAGATGACATCGCTTGGTATCTTGTGGTAGCGCAAGGTGTCTGCAATCTCCTTGACGCGCGTGTCGGGATGGTAGCTGTAGCGGCACTGCTGGTAGCCAAGCGACCACAGGGGCGGCATCTCCATGTTGCCGGTAAGGTTCACAAGCTCCTGCATCACCTCCTGAGGCGAGTTCTTCTCGATGATGACCATACGGAAGGCAGGTCCCGAGCTGCGGAACACAATCTCCGTATCGGTAGTCATCGTCGCCTGCCACGTATTATCGGCAATAATGCCAAAACTCGAGCCGTCGCTGCGAAGACCGAGAACCCAAGGGTGACTCTGATAAAGATGAGTACCGCCATCCACGCCATAGCAAGGCGTATCGACATTCCAAAATTCGATGGTCTTGCCGTTACGACGCAAAGGTCCCCAAACCTCGCCGCCGCCATAAAGGTCGGCATCTGCATCCGCCTTAATGCGAACGACGCTCTTGCCATCCTCCGTTGAAAATGCCGGACGAAGTTTCCAAGCAGGACTTACTGCCCCCTGTGGAGCCAGTTCACGAATAAAGATAGGTGACGGACTATGGGCTGCAGCGTCGTACCCAGCGGGATAAAAGACAGCGACATCTGCCGATGCCATATAGCTCTGCTGTGCCTGGAGCAGCATACTGCATGTCGCGGCAAAAGCGAAAGCATAAAGTTTAAGTTTCATAATGTATATATTATATAATGTATCCGTAAGTTACCTGATTAAGACCTTCCTGCCTCCAATGATATTCAAGCCATGCTGAGGCTTGCTCAGGCGCTGGCCGGCGAGGTTGTAGATGGTGGCTCTAGACTCCTTTAGATCATTAAGGTCATCTATGCCGTCAGGATTCTCCTCTGTACCCAGATATTGGCCTTCAATTGTTTCTTTGAAAACGTTAACCTTGATGTGATAATAACCGTCTTTATTAATGACCCATTTGTAGTCTTCCGAGCCGTTGTACCACAATTGCTTTGCCGTGAGGATAGGTGCATCCTGAGTGAAGGGATGCAGCACCTTAGGTCCCCAGCCATATTGTCCATTTATCTTGAAGCGCTTGGGTTCCTGATTGTAACTATAAGCCTTGAGCAGACCTGTCCACTCGAAGACATTAGGGTCTTCCCAATTCTGCTCCATCTGCTTGACAGCAGTTATCTGCCAATGACCCTCCTGACCGGAGATGCCCTTGCCTTGTTCATCCTCGACACATCCACCACATATCCATGCCTCGTACCATCTAACAAAGAGCTCGCCACTGACTTGCTTATTCGTGACATCTACAGTGAAGCGGTAATTGTCTGCCTCGAAGAGTACAGCCCATTCGGCACCAACGCTGTCGCGCTGCTGCGCATAGCCCGTCCCGCTTGTAACGATATTGGCATCAACCTGTTTGGGGGCATAATAATAGGAAGAGGTTCTCGGGATATCTGTTGTCGTGATATAGAGGTCACCGGGAAGCAACTTGCCGTGGAACTTGAAAGTAAACTTGTTGGATTCCTTTGTCGAGAAGCGAGTCAGCTGTTGTATTCCGCCAGGCACAGCAGAGCCTCGCACGAAAAGACGAGTCTGGGCTTGTGTCGAAAGTGCAGGAATCAGGGAACAAAGAATATAGAATAGTATCGTACGTTTCATCATGTTATGCTATTTCGCTAAGTGGAACATTGATTGTGATAGGTGCAGACAGGTTGTTTGTGCTGACGGTAATCGTGAGGGTCTTAGTCTCTTCGTCATATGAGATGGCCGAATCGTCAACGGCATTGCCATTGACCGTAATGCCTTCACGAATGAAAGAGGCGGGCGTACCGAGGAACTCGACAGTCCATTTCCTTTCTGTCGGCATACCTTCGAAGCTGCCATTGCGTCGGCTGATGGTCAGCGAAACGTTATTCTCCGAACGGTTCTGCACGAAGGTTGTCATCGTCCAAGCATCTGCCTTGTATTCCTGGCCTTCGCCTCTATCCTCGTAGAACTTGCCGGTACCACTTGCACCAGGCACTACCTTAAGAATAATCTCGCCCGGATCGTTCACTACAGTACGGCGAACCGGGTAGAAAGGAATGATGCTGCCGGCACGATAGAACACAGGGAACTCATCGAGCGTATAGACGCTATAGTAGGCTTGGTTGCCACTAACAAGTCGAGACCTTGTGACGTCCCACCATTTACCATTGGGGAACCATATCATGCGGCCAGAATAGCCATTCACTTGAGGCGTGTAAATGGGAGCGACAAGCATGTCGTTTCCGAACATATACTCGTCCTCATAGATATAGGCATTGCTCTCTTCCGGGTAATCATAATAGAGGGGACGGTTCATGCCGATGCCCGTATCGTAGGTTTCCCTTGCGGCAGTATAGAGATATGGGAAGAGGCGATAGCGAAGGCGGACGGCTTCACGAAGCTGCTCGAAGTTGCTGTACTTCCAGATGCGGCGTTCCAACTTGCTGTCGTTGGTTGCATGTGTGCGGAAGATGGGCGTATAGGCACCGAACTGAAGCCAGCGAAGCAGGAGTTCCGGGTCGTTGTTGCCACCTTGATGACCGCCGAGGTCATGTCCCCAATAAGCATAGAGGACATTGCTCGCATTGCTTGTGAAGTATATTTCATAACCGAGCATCGACCATGCAGCCCACGTGTCTCCGGAGAAGCAGATGGGGTAACGGTGTGAGCCGAGGCCTCCCCATCGGTGATAGATGACGGGACGGAGGTTGGGCCTGTTCTTTTGCATATCCTCGAAGAACGTATGGTTGCACCAGAAGGTCTCGCCCAGAGTTTCCGAGCCGTCTGCCGGCGTGTAGTTCTTCTCCTGTCCGTGTTTGCCGACGGTCAAGGCTTGCTGCCAGTCGAGCCACCAGAAATCGACGCCTTCCTGCTCGTGAGGACGAATGATGTCCTTGAAGAAGTTCTTCATGAATGTATAGTCCTCGACCTTCCACTTTATGGTCTGTCCGGAGTTGTCGCCAAGGTCGTTGGCCAAAGCTCTGTAATAGTCTTCATGAGTTCCGACGCCATCCGAAGGATGCAAGTTGAGTGCGGTCTTCAATCCATGATTATGGATATAGTTGATGAGCGTCTTTGGTTGGGGAATGCGATTGGTGTTCCAGCTCCATCCTGTCCATCCGCTTTTGTGCCAGTCCATGTCCATGATGAGCACATCCATCGGGATGTCATAGTTCTCCACATCTCGAACAATCTGCTGAAACTCGGCTTGGGTATATGCCCAATAGCGGCTGTACCAGTAACCGAGGATGTATTTCGGGGGCAGAGGCACGCGTCCGCCAACCTTTGTATAGTCCTGAATACACTTCTTGTACTCGTGGCCATAACCGAGGAAATACCAGTCGATGGCAGTCTTGTCAACGGGATTTGCCCACCATGTAATGCCATCTTCCTTAGGTTCGAAGGCATAGGTAGAGCTTCCATCGCCTCTGAGCGTGCTGGGACTCTCGTCGATGATGCTCCAACCGGCACGCGAGAGGAGGCCTTTCTCCAGCCTATTTCGAGCATTGTCGCCCCAAGCTGTATCAAGCGTACGACAGGTTCCGAGCAAATTCATCGAGTCGTCCTTGCCGGGATACCATATGACGTTCCTTCCATTCAGCTGGAACGTGACCATCAGGTTATCGGGTTTCTTGTCGGCTGGGTTGAATTCGCTGCCCTCTTTGTAGCGGAGTTCCAAATCAGATGTCCTGATATAGAGGTAGCCGTCACTCGTTTCGGTTGTAAACTCAGGCACCGGCAAACGTCGGTTCACGATGCTGAAGGTTGCTCTGTCCTCGAACTGGGCAGTCGAGCTGTACTGGATGCGAATCATCTGACTCGTGAGAACCGTGAAGCGGGCATTGCCCGAGGTGACAACCGCTGCTGGGTCTGCCACGGGATTAATCACATCTTCTGCATTCAGGGGCAAGGTTGCCACGAAAAATAAAAGAATGAGAAAATGGAAGAATGAAAGTTTAGGATTGTTCGTCATAATGGTTATGGACTTTGCTTTATTTGCTTGCAAATTTACACTTTTCTTGCCGAACTTACAAAAATAACATGTCGAAAAAAGCTATTCTTCACGTCATAAGGCCTTGGCGGCTCTATTTTCCGTCGTTTTCTTTGCAGGTTTCAGAGGAAATTCGTAACTTTGCGCGACTTTATATATTATAATAAGGTATAAGAAATCATGTTCCGCACACTCTCACTTTTGCTGGCGATTCTGTGGTCGAGTTCAGCTATGGCACAGAACTTCACAAATCCCGTTTGGCGAGGAAACTGGCCAGACCCGACTGTATGGCTTGGTGAAGACGGCCGCTATCACTGCCTCGCCACCAATCCCACTCGCTCTCTCGTGAGCGACGACCTGTTTAATTGGGAAATGTCGAACGTTGCTCCCATTGACATCGAGTCATGGGGAAAGATGCAAATCATCGCGCAACGCTTCTGGGCTCCTGACGTGGCGACCGTCGCAGGCAAACGGAATTTGTACTTGACGCTCTACAATAGTGCGGAAGACAGCAATATCGGAGTCCTGCAAGAGTATGCTCCGGGGCAGTTCCAGTTCGTCGGCATCATTACCCGCAGCCGAGAGACGGGCATTCACGACACGATAGATCCCGAGGTGGTTACCGACCCGAAGACGGGCAAAGTGTGGCTCTTCTTCGGTTCCGTAGGCGGCATCCATCGCATCGAACTCGAAAAGGACGGACTTTCCCTGAAGGAAGGAGCGAAGTACGAGCATGTGGCTGGCCTGAAGGTTGAGGAGAATCCCAACCGCTCGAAGGTCTTCGAGGGCTCGTATCTGCATCAGCACGGCAAGTACTGGTACCTCTTCGTCAGCTCCGGCTTCTTCGGAGACCACACTTACCAGCTCAAAGTGGGTCGGGCAAAGAAGCTGACCGACGACTTTGTCGATAGAGAAGGTAATCTCATGAAGGAAGGCTTTGCCACAACAGTACTTCATAGCGACGAGGGCGACCAATTCTACGGCCCTGGTCACTGCGGAGAGATATTCCAAGCAAAAGACGGAAACGAGTATATCTTCTACCATTGTCATGTGGCGGGAAGCCGCAGGCAAGGCAGTCGGCCGCTCTTCCTTTCCCAGATCAAATGGGATAAAGAGGGCTGGCCATACGTCGAAGGAGGGAAGCCACAATGAGGCATCCGAAAACGCCCTATAGGGGAATAGCAAACGCCCTATAGGGGAGTGAGCAACGCCCTATAGGGGAATAGGCAACGCCCTATAGGGGAGTAAAAGACGCCCTATAGGGGAGTGAAAGACGCCCTATAGGGGAGTGAAAGACGCGGCAAACAGAAAGAAATAAACAACTGAACAATAAATAATAATTCATTAATTCATAAACTACCATGACACTCATCAAATCCATCTCTGGCATCAGAGGAACCATCGGAGGAAGAGCTGGTGACACGCTCAATCCCCTCGATATCGTGAAATTCACATCAGCCTACGCAACTCTCATTCGCCGCACAACTACGGTAAAGAGCAACAAGATAGTGGTCGGCAGAGATGCCCGCATCTCCGGACCCATGGTGAAGAATGTAGTCTGCGGCACACTCATGGGAATGGGCTTCGACGTAGTCAACATCGGACTCGCCACGACGCCCACCACCGAAATCGCAGTCACAATGGAAGGCGCATGCGGCGGCATCATCATCACCGCCAGCCACAATCCACGCATGTGGAACGCCTTGAAGCTGCTCAACTCTCGTGGCGAGTTCCTCAATAAAGAGGAAGGCAACGAAGTGCTGCGCATCGCAGAAGCCGAGGACTTTGAGTATGCCGACGTAGATCACCTCGGGTCTTACCGCGAGGACAACACCTACGACCAGAAGCATATTGACCTCGTGCTCGGACTCGACCTTGTGGATGTGGAAGCCATCAAGAAGGCGAACTTCCGCGTGGCATTCGACAGCGTCAACAGCGTCGGCGGAGTCATCCTGCCCAAACTGCTCGAGCAACTCGGCGTGAAGACCGTCACCGGCCTCTTCACCGAACCGACTGGCGATTTCCAGCACAACCCCGAACCGCTCGAAAAGAACCTGGCTGACATCAAAGCCCTGATGCAAAAGGGCCAGCACGACATCGCATTCGTCGTTGACCCTGATGTGGACCGCCTGGCCCTCTTCTGTGAAGACGGCACGATGTACGGCGAGGAATACACACTCGTCACGGTGGCCGACTACATCCTGCAGCACACCCCAGGCAATACGGTCAGCAATCTCAGCTCGACCCGCGCCCTGCGTGACGTCACTCGCAAGTACGGCTGCGAGTACAACGCTGCCGCCGTGGGCGAAGTCAATGTGGTGACGAAGATGAAAGAGACGAATGCCGTCATCGGCGGCGAAGGCAACGGCGGCGTCATCTATCCGGCTGCCCACTACGGCCGAGACGCTCTTGTAGGCATCGCCCTCATCCTCACCTATCTGGCAAAGAAGGGAATGACAGCCAGCCAACTGCGTGCCACCTATCCTCCCTACTTCATCGCCAAGAACCGCATCGACCTGACTCCGGAGACGGACGTAGATGCAATCCTCGCCAAAGTCAAGGAAATGTACTCAAGCGAAGAGGTGAACGACATCGATGGGGTCAAGATAGACTTCCCCGACAAGTGGGTGCATCTCCGAAAGAGCAATACGGAACCCATCATTCGCGTCTATAGCGAAGCCAGCACGATGGAGGACGCCGACGCAATCGGCAAGAAGATTATGGACGTCGTCTACAGTATGGTATAATAAACAACATCCAAAAAATATAAACTACCAACTATCCATGTTAACACAAATCATTAATGGTAAGATCCTGACGCCGCAGGGATGGCTCAAAAACGGCAGCGTCATCCTTAGAGACAACAAGATTCTGGAAGTAACAAACTGCGATTTGGCCGTCATCGGAGCAGACCTCATCGATGCGAAAGGCATGTGCGTCGTGCCCGGATTCATCGATATGCACGTCCACGGAGGCGGCGGCAGAGACTTCCAAGAAGGCACGCCCGAAGCCTTCAAGACTGCTGTGGAAGCTCACGCAAAGCACGGCACAACCTGTATCTTCCCGACACTGAGCAGCAGCACAGTGCCCATGATCGAGAAGGCAGTACAGACTTGCACCAAACTCATGCAGGAGAAGGACTCGCCCATCCTCGGTCTTCACCTCGAGGGACACTACCTCAATCCATCAAAAGCCGGCGCACAGCAACCGGGATGGATTAAGAACCCTGACCCCAACGAGTACATCCCCATCGTAGAGAAGTCGGAATGTCTTACGCGATGGGACGCCGCTCCGGAACTTCCGGGTGCCTTGCAGTTCGGACGCTACTGCGCAGAGAAAGGAATCTTGCCAAGTATAGCGCATACCAACGCTGAATACGACGACGTGAAAGCCGCATTCGAAGCAGGCTTCACCCACGTCACGCACTTCTACAACGCCATGCCTGGCTTCCACAACAAGATGGGGTACAAGTACGAAGGCACAGTCGAGAGCGTCTATCTCATTGACGACATGACCATAGAATGTATTGCCGACGGCATACATGTCCCGCCCACAATCCTCCGCATGGCCTATAAGATTAAGGGCGTTGAGCGCATGGCCGTCATCACGGACGCCCTTGCAGTGGCTGCCGCAGGAGCAGACGCGAAGGCTTTCGACGACCGTGTCATCATCGAGGACGGCGTCTGCAAACTCGCCGACCGCAGTGCCCTGGCTGGTTCCATTGCAACAACCGACCGACTGGTCCGCACCCTTGTGCAACAAGCGGAAGTGCCTCTGGAGGATGCCGTCCGCATGGCAAGCGAAACGCCGGCACACATCATGGGCGTCTTCGGCAGGAAGGGAGCATTGGCTCGCGGCAAGGATGCCGACGTGCTCATCCTTGACGAGAAGCTCAACGTGCGTTGCGTTTGGCAGATGGGCAAGATAATCGAGAACACACTCTTCTAAACATTCATGAATCCATTCCGTAGAATCTGGCAGAGAGCCATGAATAATGATGCGTTGCGAGAGAAGCTTCGCATCATTATCTTCCAAAGCGACACACCACTCGGCAAGGCATTCGACATTGCATTGCTGTGTTGCATCGTCGCAAGCATACTAATTGTCATAGTGGAAAGCCTGCAGGCTATGCCGCCGACGGCTAAGTTGGTGTTCACTGTATTGGAGTATGTCTTCACATTCTTCTTTACGCTCGAGTACCTTTGCCGCCTTTACTGTTCCGACAAGCCACGCGATTATGCCCTCAGCTTCTTTGGAATCATTGACTTGCTGAGCACTCTGCCACTCTACATCGGATGGATATTCGGCCCGGTTCGCTACCTTATGGTGGTTCGAACCTTCCGTCTCATTCGCGTCTTTCGCGTGTTCAAGCTCTTCAGCTTCCTGCAGGAGGGTGACCTCCTGATGCGTTCCCTCATCATCAGCGCCCCGAAGATTGGCGTCTTCTTCCTCTTCATGGTCATCATGGTCATCAGCATGGGAACCCTCATGTATATGGTGGAAGGCAACATCCCGGGCACTCCGTTCACCGACATCCCGACCAGCATCTACTGGGCCGTCGTGACGATGACGACGGTGGGCTACGGCGACATTGCTCCGGCAACATCCCTCGGGAGAATCCTTTGCATGATAGTCATGCTGATGGGCTACACCATCATGGCTGTCCCGACAGGTATCGTCAGCGCACAGATGGTGCACGACCATAAGACGAAACGCAAGGAAGACACTTGCCCGGAGTGTGGCTCGCCCCTACCCTCCCACGCACATTACTGTCCTTTCTGTGGTTTGAAGCAAGAGAAAAAGTATATTCCAGAACAGGATGTCACGATAAAGTAATTTCTGCATCGCCATGCAGCAATAAACTTAACTCGTCAAGAATGGCAAGCAACATCGTTAAAAGAGTCGAATCACTACGTGAATGTCTGCGGAGGAACGGCCTGTGTGCCTTCATCTTCCCAAGCACAGACCCGCATCAGGGCGAGTATGTGCCCGAACATTGGCAGACGCGGAAGTGGATTTCGGGTTTCGACGGAAGTGCCGGAACAGCTGTCGTCACCCTTTCCGACGCAGCGCTCTGGACGGACAGCCGTTATTTCATCGCTGCCGAGCAGCAACTCAGTGGCACACCCTTCCAATTGATGAAGGAAGGATTGGCAGAGACGCCGACCATCACCACTTGGCTTTGTCAGCAACTCAAAGAAGGGGAAGTGGTCGGCATCGATGGCGAAGTTTTTACCGCGACTGAAATCGAGGAGTTGAAAGCAGCGCTGGGAAAGGCTGGCATCCAGCTCAGAACGGATCTCGACCCTGCCGAAGAGCTCTGGACTGACCGCCCGCCTATCCCCAAGAACAAGGTCGAGATTCAGCCTTTGGAGTTTGCCGGTGAGTCGGCCGAAAGCAAGATAGAGCGCGTTCGGCAGGCTCTTCGTGAGCAGAACGCCGACAGCATCCTCATTTTCCAACTGGATGAAATCGCCTGGCTCCTCAATATGCGAGGCTCCGACGTACACTGCAACCCCGTTTTCGTCAGCTATGTCTTGCTCACGCAAAACGATGTGACGCTCTTCATCGACAGCGAAAAACTCGATGACAGCGTTAAGAACTACCTAAATAGAATAGGTGTAAAGGTTCTTCCTTATGGCAAACCAAGCTTTGAAAGCAAGGCTTTCGACCCTATTCCCGCTATGAAATCGATTAAGAACCATGCTGAAATTGAAGGTTTCCGCAGGGCGATGATTCGAGATGGCGTGGCGATGGTGCGGTTCCTGCGTTGGTTGAAGCCGGCCGTGGAAGCAGGAAAGGAGACAGAACTCAGCATAGACCGAAAGCTGACGGCTTTGAGGGCAGAGCAAGACCTGTACCGAGGCCTCTCGTTCGACACGATTGCCGCCTACGGACCGCATGGCGCCATCGTCCACTACGAAGCCACGCCGGAGTCGGATGTCGTGCTCGAACCCAAAGGATTGCTGCTGCTGGACAGCGGCACCCAATATCAAGACGGCACGACAGACATCACACGAACCATCGCGCTCGGTCCCTTGACGGACGAGGAACGACTCGACTACACCTTGGTTCTCAAGGGGCATATCCGTTTGGCGCTCACCAGGTTCCCCGACGGAATAAGCGGCACGCAGATAGATGCCCTTGCACGTTATGCGATGTGGCAGCACGGCATCAACTACGGACACGGCACCGGTCACGGCGTCGGCTCGTATCTGTGCGTCCACGAGGGTCCCCATCAGATTCGCCACACATGGAAGCCTGCCCCGCTGCATGCAGGCATGACGGTCACCAACGAGCCCGGCATCTACCGACAAGGCAAGCATGGCGTGCGCATCGAGAACACGATGCTCATCGTCGAGGACGGCGAAACGGAGTTCGGCCGCTTCCTGCATCTCGAACCCCTCACGCTTTGCCCAATCGACCTCACACCCGTCGTCTGGGACATGATGACGCCAGAAGAAATTACTTACCTCAATACATATCATAAGAAAGTATGTGACGAGCTCTCGCCTCTGCTTGAAGAAGAAGAAAGGCAGTGGCTCAATGGTCAATGTTCAATGGTCAATGTTCAATAAGACACTATGGCAATCATAAAAACACTCAAGGGGATGCCTGCTCCCCGATTCGGCAAGCATTGCTACTTCAGCGAGGGTGCCGTGATAGTGGGCGACGTAGAGATGGGTGACGACTGCACCGTCTGGTTCAATGCCGTCATTCGTGGCGACGTACATTTCGTCAAGATAGGCAATCGCACGAACGTCCAAGACAACTCGTGCATCCATACGCTCAACGGCAAGGCGCCTTGCATCTTGGGCGACGACGTGACCATCGGACACTGCGTCACCCTGCATGGTTGCGAGGTTAAAGACGGTGCGTTGGTTGGCATGGGCGCAACAGTGCTCGACCATGCTGTAGTGGGAAAGGGCGCCATCGTGGCTGCGGGAGCTCTCGTGCTGAGCAATACCCAGATTGGCGACGGCGAGCTCTGGGGCGGAGTGCCTGCCAAGTTCATCAAGAAGGTTGACCCCGAACAGGCACAAGCCCTGAATAAAACCTACGCGCGCCACTATATCGAATACAGCGACTGGTTCCGCGAAGCCGACAGCGACCCGAAGAACACGCAAACAGTCACAACAAGCGAAGACTATAAACACTAATTATGAAAGCAAAACTCTTAATGGCACTGCTGTGCCTATGCTTCCTCGCTTGCAATTCTGGCAAGGAGGCCGAGATGAAGACAAGTACCGTGACGAACCCCATCCCATTGAAGTTCGGCGACCCCTTCCTGCTGCATGCCAGCGACGGGCGTTACTACATGTACGGCACCTCGCTGGGCGACGGCTTCGAAGCCTTTGTGAGCGACGACCTCATCGACTGGGACTCGTGCGGACAAGTGTATAAAGGTGGTGCGCCAGACCAGTGGAACCTCGATTGCTTCTGGGCTCCGGAGGTTTACGAGCGCGGCGGCAAGTACTATCTCTTCTATAGTTCCAACTACAGGAAGAACCCGACGCACGAAGGCGAGAACTTCAAGATTGGCGTGGCCGTCAGCGATTCTCCGGCAGGCCCCTTCAAGGACCTCTACGACCGTCCTGTCTTCAATCCACCCTATCCCATCATCGATGCCAACGTTTACTTCGACGACAAGACCGACAAGTGCTACCTCTACTTCAGTCGTTGCTGCTATAAGCATGCGGTGGAGAGTGAGATAGCCGACAGTTTGCGCAAGGCCGGCAACTTCCAGGAGATAGAGGAGAGCTGGGTCTATGGCGTCGAGTTGAAGCCCGACTTCAGCGGCGTCATCGGAGAGCCCGTGCTGTTGCTCTGTCCGCCTACAGAACTTGAAGACAAGCAGAGCGAATGGGAGAGCCGCAGCGCCACGCATGGTGAGGTGAACCGCCGTTGGACGGAAGGCAGCTACCTCTTCCGCGAAGGCGACACATATTATATAATGTATAGCGCGAACCACTATGGCGGACAGTACTATGCCGTAGGTTACGCCACAGCCGACAACCCGCTCGGTCCCTTCACGAAGGCCGAGAACAATCCTGTGCTGCAGGAGAACGTCAGCCGTGGCGGCAAGGTGATGGGCACAGGTCACAACATGGTGATTACGATGCCCGATGGCAATCGCTACTGCGTCTATCACGGTCGCATGACAAGCAATCCCGACGAACGCGTCGTCCTGATGGACAAGATCAACATCGACGAGAATGGTGTCCTCACGGTCGAAGGTCCTACGACTGCAGCGCAAGAGATTGTTTATCAATAAGTCATGACAAACGGCTGATGCCAACCAAAGGCATCGGCAAACGCCCTATAGGGGAATGAGCAACGCCCTATAGAGGAATGAACAACGCCCTATAGGGGAATGGTCACTCCCCTATAGGGCGTTGAAACGCTTAATATATCACCTGCTTAGTCGCAGCCAAAGATGTCGCGCGTATAGACCTTGTCCTTCACATCGTCGAGGCAAGCTTCATAGCGGTTGGCAACAATTGCCTGCGACTGTTTCTTGAAGGTCTTGAGGTCATTCACCACGCGAGAACCGAAGAAGCTCTCGCCGTCCTGCAGTGTAGGCTCATAGATGATGACCTCAGCTCCCTTAGCTTTGATGCGCTTCATGATGCCCTGAATGGCCGACTGACGGAAGTTGTCGCTGCCAGCCTTCATGGTCAGGCGGAAGACGCCAATCACGCAATGCTGCTCGCTTTCGCTGTTCCACTGCGCATTCTCGCTGTAGTAGCCAGCCTTGCGGAGCACGGCATCGGCAATGTAGTCCTTGCGGGTGCGGTTACTCTCCACGATGGCCGTCATCATCTGCTGCGGCACATCCTGATAATTGGCCAGGAGCTGCTTCGTATCCTTCGGCAGGCAGTAGCCGCCGTAGCCAAACGAGGGATTGTTGTAGTGCGTGCCGATGCGCGGATCGAGGCCGACACCTCGGATGATGGCCTTCGGGTCGAGACCTTTCACCTCAGCATACGTGTCGAGTTCATTGAAGTAGCTGACGCGCAGGGCCAAATATGTGTTGGCAAACAACTTGACCGCCTCGGCCTCCTTCATACCCATGAAGAGCGTGTCGATGTTCTCCTTCTCGGCTCCTTCCTGCAGGAGCTTGGCAAAAGTCTCGGCAAACTGCTTGGCATCGGGATTGCCTATAGCCGTAATGGCAGCATTCTCCTCGGTGAAGTTACTGTCACTTATCTCGATGATTTTGGGATAACCCACGATGATGCGAGAGGGGTAAAGGTTGTCGTAGAGCGCTTTGCTCTCGCGAAGGAACTCAGGCGAGAAGAGCAGGTTGAACTTCTTTCCCTTCAGTTCAGGCTTGTAGAGGAACTTCAAGGCATACTTCGCATAAAGGCTTCTACAATAGCCTACGGGGATGGTGCTCTTGATGACCATCACAGCATCGGGATTGACGCTGATGACCATATCGATGACATCCTCGATGTGGTGCGTGTCGAAGAAGTTCTTGACGGGATCGTAGTTGGTCGGCGCAGCTATGACAACGAAGTCAGCATCCTTGTAAGCGGCCTTGCCGTCGAGTGTTGCAGTGAGGTGCAAATCCTTCTCTGCCAAGTATTTCTCGATGTATTCGTCCTGGATTGGCGAGATGCGTTTATTGATCTTCTCCACCTTTTCAGGAATAACATCCACAGCCGTCACCTCGTGATGCTGGCTAAGCAACGTGGCGATGGACAGGCCGACATAACCCGTGCCTGCAACCGCTATTTTAAGTTCACTGAAGTCTCTCATCATAGCATTTACCATTTAATGATTTATCATTTACTAAATTATTTGCAAAGTTACGAAATAATTCTTAATTCTTAATTCTTAATTCTTAATTTCTTTGTACCTTTGCAAACAAATATCAATGTACCGATACACATTGGTAAATAAAGTAAATGACATTCGACGATATCATAGGACAAGAAGAGGTGAAGGGACATCTTCGTCGTCTGCTGCAAGAGAACAAGTTGCCGCACGCAATTATGTTCTGCGGACCTAAAGGCGCAGGCAAGTTGCCACTGGCATTGGCTTATGCACAGATGCTCCTCTGCCAGAACCCTACTGAAGAGGGTGCTTGCGGCAAGTGTTCCGACTGCCAGATGTCTTCCCTATGGACGCATCCCGACCTGCATTTCTCCTTTCCTATATATAAAGGTAAGAGCAGCGACAAGCCTGTCTCGGACGACTTCCTCGAGGAATGGCGTGAACAGATAAGCCGCTCCCCGTACTTCGACATCGAGGATTGGCTCGAGGACATCGGCGCCGAGAACCAGCAGATTGTCATCTATGTGCAGGAGAGCGACAACCTCCAGAGGAAGTTGGCACTCAAAGCAAGTCAGGGCGGACGCAAGGTCGTCGTCCTTTGGCTGCCGGAACGCATGAACGAGCAGACGGGCAACAAGCTGCTGAAGCTCATTGAGGAGCCTCCCGTCGGCACACACTTCCTGTTGGTCAGCCAAGAGCCCGACCTCGTGCTCGGCACCATACAGAGCCGCGTGCAGCGCATCAACGTGCCAGCATTGCCTGAAGAGGTCATCAGCAAGGCCTTGCAAGAACGTCATAACATGCAGGCTGAAGACGCGAACCTGCTGGCACACATTGCCCAGGGCAGCTATACGGAAGCCCTGAAACGCATGGAGCGCGACTCGGAGCAGCAGATGTTCTTCGACCTCTTCGTGCAGCTGATGCGTCACAGCTACGCACGTCGCATCAAGGAGATGCAACAGTGGGCACTCACCGTTGCAGAGCTCGGACGCGAACGGCAGAAGCGAATGCTCGACTACTTCCAGCAGCAGTTGCGCGAGAACTTCATCTACAATTTCCACCAACCCAAGATAAACTTCCTCGGTCGCGAGGAGGAGAACTTCAGCACACGCTTTGCGCCGTTCATAAACGAGCGCAACGTCATCGGCATCATGAACGAGCTGAGCGACGCAGCCCGCGACATCGCACAGAACGTCAGCGCCCGAATGGTGTTCTTCGACCTCGCACTGAAAATGATAGTACTACTAAAGAATGGATAAAGAATACATAAGCGGCGAAGGCGGACACGGGTTCGCAGCACAAAGCGCCAATACAGGGCACTACGCCCAGCTCAATACATACGACTACTTGGCCGATGTACCCGGCAATAATGAGGTGACGGATCTCGTCGAGGTGCAGTTCAAGAATACGCGTAAAGCCTATTACCACAACTGCGATAACCTGCCTCTGAAGAAGGGCGACATCGTTGCCGTCGAGTCTAATCCAGGCCATGATATAGGCGTCGTCTCGCTGACGGGCAAGCTTGTGCCCCTACAGATGAAGCACGCCAACCTGAAGCCGAACGAAGAGATACGCAAGATCTATCGTCTGGCCCGCGAGAACGACATGGAGCGTTATGCTGAGGCGAAAGCCCGCGAGCACGACACGATGATACAGAGCCGCCAGATTGCCAAGGACCTCGGGCTGGAGATGAAGATTGGCGACGTCGAGTATCAGGGCGATGGCAACAAGGCTATCTTCTATTACATTGCCGACGGCCGTGTCGATTTCCGCCAACTCATCAAGGTGCTGGCCGATGTCTTCCATGTTCGCATCGAGATGAAACAGATTGGAGCACGTCAGGAGGCTGGCCGCATCGGTGGCTTTGGCCCTTGTGGACGCGAGCTCTGCTGCGCCGGATGGATGAAGAACTTCCAGAGCGTCGGCACGGGAGCCGCACGTTTCCAGGACTTGAGCCTCAACCCCCAGAAGCTTGCTGGACAGTGCGCAAAACTGAAGTGCTGCATGAACTATGAGGTCGATCAGTACGTCGAGGCATCCCGAAAGCTACCTCCTCGCGATGTGATTCTCTATACGCAGGACTCTGAATACTACATCTTCAAGGCAGACATCCTGTCCGGCCAAGTTACTTACTCTACGGACAAACGCAACGCCTCCAACCTCGTCACCATCAGTGCTGAGCGCGCCAATGCCATCATCGAGATGAACAAGCGTGGCGAGAAGCCTGTCTCACTGGAAGAAGGCGGCCGCAAAGAGCCGGAGCGTCCTGTTGACCTGGCTACGCAGGAAGACCTCAACCGCTTCGACAAGAAGAAACACAAGAAGAAGCACAAGAACAGGTCGCGTCATAATGACAACCGTCCGGAATGATGCGGAGAGCTATTCTACTCCCTTTGATTGGTCTGTCGATAGCTGCCTGCACCGACGGAACTGTGCTGCACAGCTATAAGCCCTTGCCTGCTGACGGCTGGGACAAGCGCGACACTATCTGCTTCGACGTGCCGCAAACTGAAACGGACATCAATGGCACGCTTCTTATCGGACTTCGCACGACATCAAACATCGGCATGCGAGACGTGGTGCTTGCCATAGAACAAATCGGCCAGACAGCAAGCCTTTGCCGATGCGACACCATTCGTTACCCCTTGACAGACGCCGAAGGCAATGCTCTGAGCAAAGGAGTCAACACGCACCAATACGAAACCCAACACATACCTTTCCACATACAGAAAGGACAAAGCTGCTCCATCCGCATCCATCACCTCATGAGAAAAGAGACCATTCTTGGCATCTCCGAGGTCGGCATCAGGATAAGCAAGAACTGACACAGATATGCCCCAGCCAAAGAAATAGCATACCTTATTCAAGGCATCACAACTAATCCGCTTATATATTAAAAAGGAATCCCCGACACACACGCGTGCATCGGGGATTTCTTCCTTTTTAAGGTATCTAAGGCCGCATGTTATTCTGCATCCCAGATATCCCAAGAAGCATCCTCCTTAGTCAGAGCCTGGCTACCGTCAACAGTGCCTTCATTAATACTCAGGCTCTCTGCAAGCATCTGAGCAGCCTGAGCCTCCTCCAACTCAATGGCAGGGCAAATATAAATTTTCTTCATGTCTAATATATTTATTTGTTATAGATTACTGTTTAATATATAGCCCCCTCCCATCGGAGGGAGGGGACCAAATGATTTACCTAAGCACCTTCTTGCCGTTTACAATATTGATGCCCTTCTGCATCTTCTGGAGACGTTGGCCAGCAATATTGTAGATAGAAGAGTTAGCGTTAAGGTCAACGTTCACGTCGTTAATGCCAGTTGCATCGTTGAACTCGAAGCCATAGAAGCCCTTAACGCCAGCCTCGCCGCTGATAACAAGGTAACCCTTGCCTGCAGCAATTGTGCTGCCAGTCGTTGCCTTATAGAAGCCAACACCTTGTGCGCCGTTAGCCAGGATGTACTGTGTACCATCGGCAGTAACGTCGGCAGTAGCAGCCTTGAGGTCGTTGCCAGTCAGAGCAGCAGCACCTGTGGCGTAAGGAAGCTTATAAGAACCTGCATTACCCTTCATAACCACTGCACTACCAACAGGAATCTTTGTAACCTTTGACAGGTTAGCCCAACCCTCGGGAGCAAAACTTACAGTATAAGCAGCCAAAACATCACTTGCGAAGCTACTCATATCAATATCCTTGACTTCAGGAACGTAAGTTGCATAGCCGTTGCTGCCCATGTAGAACATCTCAGCGCTATCGTCCTTGCCTACGATGCAGAAGCCAAATACCATTGCCTTACTGTTGGCTTTAGTCTCGCCTGAGTTGTAGAGGCTGATGCTTGTGATAACCTTGTTCTGGTCAACGAAAGCAGGAATCTCATAGAATCGGAAGTTGTTATTATTGTCATTCAATGTGCCATTCCAATATACGCGACCTGTCTGATATACGGTCACGGCACGTGTTACTTCGTTGTTCGTATCCCAGTTGTAAATCTGGAACTCTGCTGTAGATGTAGTGCCGTCTTGATAGTTGAAGGTAGCTGTCATGTCTGCAGGACCATTACTTGCTGTGCCGAGGAAGTAGAATCTCCAGCTCTTGCTCTGGCGTTCGCCTTCGATGGTCATTGTCTTGGTCTCTCCCTTCTTAATTGAAACTGCGTTCAGGTTGTCATAGTCGAATGCATAAGTGTGGCCAGAGGAAGTCTTGAGGATACCATCATCAGGAACACCATAGTTCGTTGTCTGCGTTGTTCCGTTTGATGTATTGGTCACAGTCTTTGTGTAGAAACCTGTTTGGTTGTTATCGAAGCCTTCGATGATATCTACATCGCCTACAGCAGGAATGTTGCGGGTGAAGACGTCAGCATCGAGACCAGATGAGATGCTCACTGACTCAGCACCGAACTTGTCGTCGCTTGCCAGGTAGTCGGCCATTGCCTTCTCTGCTGCCCAAGCAGCTGTGACATTGGCATCCAAATTCTGATAAGTGGAAGCACTTACTGCTTCTACAGCTGCGTCGAATGTACTCTTCTGTTCATCGGTAGCCTCGCTGTAGTCATACTTGGCCTTGAAGTCTTGCAGCGCTTGTATAGCAGCATTCTTATTATTCTGGAATGTTGTTCCGTCAATAATGTTCAAGTCTGCCATCTGCGCCTGTCCCCTACTGGGATCTGTAGTACTACGCAGGACAACCTTGAAATATTGATAACTTTCTGTAATTGCAGTCGTAAAGTCGAAATCCTGTGTCACACCGCTTTGGGTGGTCATGTCGCCGTTCTCAGTGGAATAGAGTTCTACCCAACCTGTTGTAGCATCTGCTGTGGCACTAATGGCACTGGTGAAGTTACCGCCATAGATTGCCCATGACTTCCAGTTGCGGTACGTATTGTTACCAGTGTCACCAGCTGCGGTCAGCTGATAGTAGAGAGGAACGATGCCTGCCTTAAGTCGCCAAACAATGTTACCGGATGTGAAGTTACCACCCCACTTTGTACCAGGCTTTCCATCGAGCAGATTTGCTGCTACACCATCACCCCATGTTGAGCCTGCTGTTGACAACACAGCATAATTGGCGGTTGCATAGCTGAGAATGTAATCCTGCAACTTTTTTACATTATCGAGGGCTGCGTCCAGGACATCGAAGTTGCCGGAAATTGCAGCTGCAGCCTGTAGGTCATCGAGTGTGGCAATAAGTGCGGCATACTCGTTTTTCAATGCATCATCGGCATTGGTTGAACTATAGTCGAAGCTCTTGGCACTATTGATTTCACCATCGTATGCAGAAGTATCAGTAGTGTAGCCAGTGAAGCTGAACTCATCCATCTGACAATACTGATTCCAATCTCCGGCAAGTTCTTTCACTTCAATCTTGTAATAACTATAGAAGTTGTTGGCGTCAGCATTAGAAAGAGTCAAAGAAACCTCTTCAAACGGACCTGTTGGCAAGGTCTCTTCTTTAGAATCAATCAAAACCCAACCAGCGGCGTTGCGAGTGGCTTCTGCTTCATTGCTGAAGCTTCCAGCATAAATCTCCCACTTCTTCCAATTGCGCCCCGGACTGCCGTTGGTGTCATTTGCAATTACCAACTTATACGAAGTCGCCTTGATTGGGAGAGAAGACTTGAAGATGACATAAGGGTCATCGTCGTGGGTGCCCCACTTAGTGTTTGTCGTGCCGTCGAATAATTTGGCAGGGCCTTCACCTCCACCATAATTAGATCCAGCCAATACCGTATATCCGATGGCATTAGCATCCTGTACGCTAAACAGCATCATAGCTGCGGCGAACAATGTAAATAACTTTTTCATTTTGTTGTTTTTGTTGGTTAATATAAAGGTTTATTGTATTTTAATGCCATTTGGCTGCAAAGATAATAATAAATGTACACATACGCGCGCAATAAACTGTTAAATGATGTTAAGCATGCAAAGCATCTAAAGGAAACAAGGAAGCACGGCAATAAAAAGCAAAGTCGTATCAGGAGAAACACCCTTATGCGTATGGTTTTGTCCTGCCGCAGTTTCACTCCAGTCCCACCATGGGAGGACTGCAGTACTCCCACAAGAAAACTCCAGTACCACCGCGGTGGTACTGGAGTTTTCCTATTGAGGTACTATAAAAGGTACTGGCTGATTTAGTATGCGACCTTCTTTCCGTTCCTGATA
>ONSR01000040.1 GCA_900320565.1 uncultured Prevotellaceae bacterium | reverse complement strand
ACGGTCTATTCCATTCGCCACAGCATAGACGAACTGCTGGACCCCATGATGAAGAACAGCAACAACATCTATGCAGAATGCCTGTTCTATCAGACAGCGGCCCTCGGTGGAAAGAAAGGCGCTGGACATAAAGAAGCCGGACAAAAAACGGTAGAACTGCTCAGCAAGATTGGTTTGGACCCCAGTCCCTACAAGATTGCCGATGGAAGCGGACTTTCGCTCTACAATTATGTCTCAGCCGAAATGCTCGTCGCTATGCTCGGCTATGCCTGGCGAAACGAGTCGATCAAGGAACATCTGCTGACCTCGCTACCCATTTCAGGCTTCGACGGAACCCTGAAAAACCGCATGACTGGCACAGAAGCCGATGGTAACGTCAGAGCCAAGACAGGAACCGTGACTGGCATCTCCTCGCTGGCTGGATACATCACGGCAGCGAACGGACACACCCTCGCCTTCGCCATCATCAATCAGGGCGTAAGTTCCTCAGCAATCGGACGTTCCTTCCAAGACAAAGTATGCATCGAACTGTGTAAATAACCCATATTATTAATCAACTTAAATTATAATAAACACAAAAACTTAAGCATTATGAAAAAGATTTTAGCACTGGTTGCTATGGCCATCTCAATGCCCGTAATGGCACAATCACTGAGCGACGGTAAGTCTTGCGAGCAGTGGAAGAACGAATTTGAAATGGAAGTTGCTACCCTTAAGGGCGAGCTCAACACCCTGAAACAAAAGGCAAAACTCGACGCAAGCACAGTTACAAAGTCCGAAATCAGCAAGAAAACTTCTGAACTGAAGAAGGCTCAGGCTAACCTCAAGGTCGCTAAGAAAGCCGCTTCACTCGAGAAGAAGGGTGAATCCACACTGGCAAAGGCTCAGAACAAGTCAGTCAAACTGCAGAACAAGCACACCAAGGCTGGTGACAAACTCTCGAAGCTCCAGTCGAAAGCCACTAAGGCAGAGGCAAATGTGGCTAAGGCAGAACAGAACCTTCAAAAGGCTCAGCAGAAGCTCGAAAACGTTCGTCAGGAGATTGAGAGCACTCAAACCAACATGGCTAACCTGAAGGATGAGCACACACAGACTCAAGACGACATCACTAAGGCTAAGGACTCAAGAGAAGAAGCCAAGAAGTTCCTCATCAACGGCATAAGGAAGTAAATAATTTAGGCGTGCTTAGTTCGTAAACTCGGCACGTCGAATTGCTCAACTCGGCACGTCGAAATTACAAACTCGACGTGCCAAGTTTTTCTACAAAGCACAGAGATATTATTTCTTCGACAAGTGCCAAAGCACAATGCCTGCTGCCACACTGACATTCAGGCTGTGCTTCGTGCCGTATTGAGGTATCTCGAGACAGCCGTCGCACATATCGACAACCTGCTGCTGAACACCTTTAACTTCATTACCCAACACGATGGCATACTTCTGACCCACTTCCGTATGGAAGTCCTGAAGCATAGTGCTGCCCTCACATTGCTCGACAGCAAGCACAACATATCCTTTCTCCTGAAGCCACTCGACAGCATCTTCCGTCTGACTGAAGTAGCGCCAGTCAACACTTTCCTCAGCACCAAGTGCCGTCTTATGTATTTCTGGATGAGGAGGCTGGGCTGTTATGCCACACAACACGACACCCTCTATGCGGAAAGCATCACTGCTGCGGAACACACTTCCCACGTTATAAAGACTTCGAACATGGTCCAACACCACCACAATCGGCTGCTTGTCCGACTCCCTATATTCAGCCACACTCATGCGGCCCATCTCCGTTACCTTCAACTTTCTCATGTCACAAAGGTTCTAAAACTGTTGACAAAGTTAACATTTTCTGTGGATAAGTTGGTGGATAAGTTGGGAGTTATTCACAATAAAAGCAGGAAAACGGACCTCTTCTACCCTTTATTCACATTCAATAAAAGTTATAAATCCGCTTTCAACATAAAAAAAGCGAGTTATCAAGGCAGCATGTCAGGGAAAATTATTAACTTTGCGTGTTATTCATAATTGTGGATAAAGTTAAGAAGGAATATAAAGCAAAATACTCTGCAACAAGCTATAACACTTAAATTGACTGAGTTGATAACTGATAAAAACGTGTTGAAAGGCTGTTGATAACATAGCGACCGATGAAATGGACTATAAAGTTATAAACTTATTAACGCCCCATCATCATCATCATAAAGTATTTATTTATAAAATATAAAAAGATATATAATAATTTAAATATGGTTGACAACAAGTGGAAGGCTGCCGGTTTCGTAACAGAACCTGTGCCGCAGGGAACGGACATGAAGGCTGAAATACGCCAGATGTGCAAGGAAAAGAATGCAGTCATCATGGCACATTACTACACGCAGGGTGAGATACAGGACATCGCTGACTTCGTGGGCGACAGTCTTGCTCTGGCTCAACAGGCTGCAAAAACGGATGCAGACATCATCGTGATGTGTGGCGTTCACTTCATGGGCGAGACGAATAAAATTCTCTGTCCAGACAAGAAGGTGCTCGTGCCTGACCTCAATGCAACTTGCAGCCTCGCTGAAAGTTGTCCGCCGAAGGAGTTTGGCGAGTTCGTGAAAGCCCATCCCGGTCATACTGTCATTAGTTATGTAAACACGACTGCTGCCATAAAGGCTCTTACGGATGTGGTTGTGACGAGTGGTAACGCGCTGAAGATTGTGAACTCCCTGCCTAAAGATGAGAAGATAATATTCGGACCTGACCGAAACCTTGGCAATTACATCAATTCCATTACTGGTAGGGATATGCTCCTGTGGAACGGCGCTTGTCATGTTCACGAGAAGTTCAGCCTCGAGAGGATACTTGCGTTGAAGGCAGAACACCCCCAAGCCAAGATACTTGTGCATCCGGAATGCAAAGGTCCTATCGTTAAGGTTGCCGATAAGGTTGGCAGCACAGCTGCTCTTCTCAAGTTCAGTCAGGAAGATGAAGCAACCGAATTCATCGTAGCAACAGAGAGCGGCATCCTCCACAAAATGCAGCAAGCCTGTCCGAATAAGGTCTTCCTGCCTGCTCCTCCTGATGATAGCACCTGTGCTTGCAATGAGTGTAACTACATGAAACTCATTACGATGGAGAAACTCTACAACTGCCTGAAGTACGAATGGCCAGAGATTAAGGTCAACAAGCAAGTTGCAGAACAAGCTGTAAAGTCCATCAACAGAATGCTCGAACTTTCAATTCAGTAGATAATATAATTTTTAATTTTTAATTCTTCATTTTTAATTATTAGAAGGTGTCGTCTTTAATAGTAGATCTGGCGTATATTCTTGTTGTAGCAAGCGTTGTGACCATCATCTTCAAACGCTTGAAGCAACCGCTTGTGCTTGGTTATATAGTGGCAGGCTTCCTGGCTGGACCACATATGCCCTACACTCCTTCGGTCAGCAGCATGGAGGGTATTGAGGAATGGAGCGACCTGGGCGTCATCTTCCTGATGTTTACGCTTGGTCTGGAATTCTCGTTCAAGAAGATACTTAAGATGGGTATGCAGCCCATCCTGACTGCAATCATGATAATGTGCTGCATGATAGGTGTGGGCGGAATGATAGCCTCGTTGTTCGGTTGGAGCAATATGGATAGGCTTTTCCTTGGCGGAATGCTGAGCATGAGCTCTACTACTATTATCTACAAGGCATACGATGATCTGGGACTTCGCACGAAACGTTTTGCATCAAACGTCATTTCGGTACTCATCATAGAAGACATTCTGGGCATCCTTCTCATGGTGATGCTGAGTGCTTTGGCTGTTAGTAGAACCTTCCAAGGCACAGAACTCATCAAAAGTCTATTGCAGCTGGCGTTCTTCCTGATGCTTTGGTTCTTGGTTGGAATATACCTCTTGCCTATAATTTTGCGTAAGGCAAAGAACTACATCAACAGTGAGACGTTGCTTGTGGTATCGGTGGGATTGTGCTTTCTGCTGGCTGTGATAGCCGATGAGGTGGGTTACAGTCCTGCTTTCGGTGCGTTTATGATGGGCAGCATCTTGGCTGAAACGCTCGAGGCAGAGAATATTGAGAAGAGTGTCAGCTCGCTTCGTGACCTCTTTGGAGCAGTCTTCTTCGTGTCGGTCGGCATGATGGTCGAACCGTCTGTGCTGAGCGAGTATTGGCTTCCGATACTTGTTCTGACTTTTGCTGTTGTATTGGGTCAGATGTTCTTCGGTAGTATAAGTTATTTTGCAACAACCGGAAATGTCCAGACAGCCGTGCGGAGTGGCTTCTCGATGGTGCAGATAGGAGAGTTTGCCTTTATCATTGCGGGCTTGGGACAAGAGTTGGGAGTGACCAGCCAGTTCCTTTATCCGGTCGTCGTGGCGGTGAGCATCATTACGACCTTCCTGACGCCTTATGCCATAAAACTCTCTCCGAAGGCTGCCAGTCGCATAGAAAATTCCTTGAGCGACCAGATACAGTCGCTCATCAATCGTGGCAAGACGCTTAAAAAAAACAGTAGTAGCGAGCGGTCAGAAGGTTCTGTTGCTTTTGCCTGGCGCGACCTTTTGTCGGCTGTCCTGTTTCAGACGGCTGCCTATCTTACGATAAGCATTGCCATACTGATGTTCAGCTACGCCACGATATTGCCCTTGTTTAAGCACATGATAGGTGAATGGTATGGTACTCTGTTCTGCGGTGTAGTCACGTTGCTGCTGCTTTCGCCCTGCATCCGCCCTATTGTTATAAAGAAAAACCATAGCAGCGAGGTGAAGTATCTGCTTTCGTCGGGAGGGATGAATACTTTCCTGGTGCGGCTCATATTGTTTGCGAAGGCCGTCTTGGGCTTCCTCTTAGTGTACGATGTAGTGTTTTATGTCTCGCCCCTCTGGTGGGTGTGGAATGTCCTTATCAGTGTGGCGGTCCTGGCTCTGATGGTTGTGAGCCGGATTGTCAAGTATACGAGCATCAGGATGGAGCGTACGTTCAAGCAAAACCTTCGGCTCAGGGAGCAGCAGAATGTACTGAGCTACGGTCGGCGGCTCAGGGGAAAGGACCTGCAGATAGCCCGCGTGAAGATTCCTGCTCGGACACAGGATAAACATTCCTGGGGGAGGCCATCGCGTCTATCCTGGCGATATTCTCGAAGTAGTGGCTGGCAGCGAAGCTATTGAGTCTCTGCGGTTGAGAAGCGAACAGGAAGTGCTGCCTTTACAGGAGCGGAACAAGGAGAAGCACAACCTCTCCATCATATCTATCCAGCTTAGCGAGAGTAGTCCCCTCATCGGCAACACTTTGCAGGACATAGACTTCCGCTTGCGTTACCATTGCATGGTGGTTGGAGTGGAGAACACAGAAGGTCATATCGGCACAATTCCAGCAAAGCGTCAGTTCGCTCAAGGCGACATCGTCTGGGTCGTTGGCGAGGAAGCCGACCTCAGCATGCTGTCGATGGTGATTTGAATGCCTGTGAACTTTACAAACTTCACACGTGAACTTTTCAAACAAGGCGTGTTTAATTCTCCAACTAAGCACGCCTAGTTTTATAATTAGCTGTTTAATGTGCTTCGAGCCAGTTGCTGCCCCAGCCGCAGTCGGCGATAAGTGGGACGCTGAGCGACGCGGCGCCTTGCATCTCTTCTATCACTAAGGCTTGCAACTTCTCCTTTTCCTCGGGCAGGACTGAGAAGTTAAGTTCGTCGTGCACCTGCAGTATCATTTTCGACTTCAAACCCTCCGCCTTCACGCGCCGGCTGATGCGAATCATGGCTATCTTGATGATGTCGGCAGCCGAACCCTGAATCGGGGCATTGATTGCATTCCTTTCTGCGTAGCCGCGAACTACTGAGTTGTTCGAGTTGATGTCGGGCAACTGGCAACGACGCTTGAAGATGGTCTCCGTGAAACCCTTCTCGCGAGCCATTTCGATGCTCTTGTCCATATAAGCCTTCACGCCGGGATAGGTCTGGAAGTACTCATCGATAAGCTGTTTGGCTTCTGTCCTCGATACACCCATCCTTTCTGCCAAACCAAAGGCGCTGATGCCGTAAATGATGCCAAAGTTAGCCGTCTTGGCTTTTCGCCTTTCGTCTGGAGTGACTTCCTCAAGCGGCTTCTTGAATATCTTTGCCGCCGTAGCCTGATGAATATCGTTGCCTTGCAGGAAGGCTTCAATCAGGTTCTCGTCTTTGCTGAGATGAGCCATGATGCGCAACTCGATTTGGCTGTAATCGGCGCTGAAGAAAAGCTGTCCCGGATAAGGGATGAACGCCTTGCGCACCTCTTTTCCCTGAGCATCGCGAACGGGGATGTTTTGCAGATTGGGGTTCGACGACGACAGACGACCCGTTGCCGTAACAGTCTGATTGAATGACGTATGGATGTGTCCGGTCTGTGGGTTGATGAGTCCAGGTAGGGCGTCGATATAGGTGCCCAGCAGTTTCTTCAGTCCTCTATACTCCAGAATCTTGCCGACAATCGGGTGTTTCCGTTTCAGGGCCTCAAGCACCTCTTCGTTTGTGACGTATTGCCCCTTCTTGGTCTTCTTGGCTTTCGAGTCGAGTTTGAGTGTTTCGAAGAGCACTTCGCCCACCTGCTTCGGGCTGCTTATATTGAAGTTCAGGCCAGCCAGACTGTGTATCTCTTGTTCCAAAGCCAGCATCTGCTCAGTGAACAGCCTGCTGGTCTCCTTAAGTCCCTCAGTGTCAATCATTACGCCAGCCTCTTCCATTTCCGCAAGGACTGGCATGAGTGGCATCTCTATGTCAGCAAAGAGGCTCCACAGACCCTCCTTCTGGAGTTCTTCCTCCAGGCTTTGTTTGAGTTCGCAAACGCCCTTGCAACCATAGATAGACAGCAGATAGTCCAGATAATGGCGCATTTCGGGGTGCAGGATATAGTGCGCAATCTCCGTATCGAACATAGGGAGTTCGGTGAGATGCTGTGCCTTGAGCTCCTTCCAATTAGCCTTCAGGTTGTGACCAACAACTACCCCATCTTTCACGACGAACTGTTCGGCAGGTCCTTCAAACTTCGAAGTAGCAGGAATCGGGCTGCCTGGCTGGTCGAAGAGGTCAAGTTGCTGCGGCTGCTCGACCTTTTTTGTCGAGGCAGTAGGTTTGCTTTCCGGAGCTGCACCAAACAGGTCAAGCTGCAAGGAACCATCGTTGTTCTTGGCAGGTTGGCTCTCCTCCTCCTTGGAGATGGGCTGTGGGCCAGGCCTTTTATTCAGCAGTTGACGGAACTCGAGGCGTTTGAAGATATCCTGCAACCTGTCCGTGTCGGGCTCACGCAATGCGAGAAGGTCCATGTCGAGGCTGATTGGAACCTCCTGATTGATAGTGGCCAGCCACTTGCTTTGCTTGATTTTCTCGATGTTTCCCTCTACCTTTTCCTTCAACGCACCCTTCAGTTTGTCCGTCGAAACCAGCAGATTCTCGATGCTTCCGAACTCCTCGATGAGCTTCTGAGCCGTCTTCTCGCCCACTCCAGGGCAGCCAGGAATATTATCGACAGCATCTCCCATCAGTCCTAACATATCGATGACTTGGCGGGGCGACTCGAGTCCCCACTTCTTCTTCACTTCCTCGATGCCCAGAATCTCTGCCTCGCTGTTTCTTCCCACAGCAGGTCGGTACTGCTTGATGCGTTCAGTGACGAGTTGTCCGAAGTCCTTATCGGGTGTCATCATAAAGGTGTCTATGCCCTTCAGGTCAGCCTGATGAGCCAACGTGCCGATGACGTCGTCCGCCTCAAACCCGGGAACTTCGAGCACGGGGATGTGGTAAGCGGCCAAGATGTCTTTGATGATGGGCACGGCAAACCTGATGGCTTCGGGCGTCTCCTCGCGTTGGGCTTTGTACTCGGGGTAGGCCTCGTGTCGGAACGTGCCGCCGTGCGGGTCGAAGGCAACGCCCAGATGTGTTGGAGCTTCCTTCGAGATGACCTCTTCCAGCGTGTTGACAAAACCAAGGATGGCTGACGTGTTTTCACCCTTCGAGTTGATTCTCGGGTTCTTAATAAAGGCGTAATAAGCACGATAAATCAGTGCGTAAGCATCCAGTAAATAGAGTTTCTGCATCTTTTTCTGTCCTTTTATGTTGTAAAAGTACGGAAAAAATATGAAAGAAGCACTTTTTTATGTAATTTTGCACTCTAAAGATGAGATAAATGGACGTACTTGATAAGATAAAGGCTCCTGTTGCGACTGAATTGGAACAATTTGGCGAGGCTTTCCGCAAAACGCTTTATAGCGACAATCCCTTTCTGGAACAAGCTGTCGAACACTTGCTCAAGGCACCGGGAAAGCAGCTCCGTCCGCTTCTGGTCCTGCTTTCGGCAAAGATGGTGGGCAATGTGGACGACAAGGTCATCAATGTGGCTTTGGCCTTGGAGATGCTTCACACGGCTTCCCTCGTACACGATGATGTGGTGGACGAAAGCGATCGTCGTCGCGGATTGCCCTCTATGAATGCCATTTTATCCAATCAAGCCGCTGTTCTTGCCGGTGATTATATACTGAGCAAGGCGCTTGAATGTGCTGCTTTGACCGAGGATGTTCGGGTGGTTCAATACATTGCTCAGCTCGGACAATCGCTTGCCGATGGTGAACTACTGCAGTTGAATAACAAGGATTCCGACACTTTCTCGGAGGCTGCTTACTTCGACATCATCTCTCGCAAAACGGCGAGTTTGTTCTCTGTCTGTGCTCGCTTGGGTGCTTTGGCAGCAGGCGGTGCTGAAGCCGATGCAGAGCGTCTGGCACAGTTCGGCAAGCTCATCGGTATTTGTTTCCAGTTGCGTGACGATGTCTTCGACTATGGAACGGCCGAGATAGGCAAGCCCGTCGGCAACGACATGAAGGAAGGAAAGCTCACATTGCCAGCCATTTATGCCGTCAAGCACAGCGATGACAAGTCGATGCACGAGTTGGCTTTGAAGGTTCGACGTCGTGAAGCAACTCAAAGAGAGATTCAAAAACTCATAAAGTTCTCGATAAGCGAAGGCGGATTGGAGTATGCAGCGTGGCACATGAAAGACATGCAAGGCATGGCCGACGGCCTGATCGACGACACGCGCGATGCCTCAGTAACTGAATCCCTGCACCTCCTTGCCTCTTTCGTCGCAGAAAGAGTCTTCTGAATTCATAATTCATAATTCATAATTCACAATAAAGTTATGCCTCGTAACTTTGTCAATTAAAAGAGATAAGCGGTGGAGAATTATGAATTAAGCATTATGAATTATGAATTGAAAAAGGGTCGTTTTGCCCCTTCCCCAACTGGTAGAATGCATTTGGGCAACGTCTTCTGTGCACTCCTCTCGTGGCTTTCGGCCAAGAGCAAGGGTGGAGAGTGGCGTCTGCGCATCGAGGATATCGACCCAGATCGCTCGCGTCGGGACTTTGCCTTGCAGTTGATGGACGATTTGCAGTGGCTCGGACTGCCTTGGGACGGCGAAGTTGTGTGGCAAAGCCAGCGTGGGGACATCTACGAGCACTATCTCAAGCAGTTGGAAGACGCTGGCCTCACCTATCCTTGTTACTGTACGCGTGCCGACATCATGGCCACTCAAGCGCCTCACGAAACGGATGGTCGCATCGTTTATGCTGGCACTTGCAGGGGCAAAAAGTTCGATGAAATGGCACAAAATGTGCCTCATGCCATCAGATTTATTGTTCCGGACGAGGACATAACATTCCAAGATGGTCACTACGGCGAGCAATGTGTGAACCTGGCAAAGCATTGTGGTGATTACATCCTCAGGCGAAAGGACGGAGCATGGGCTTATCAGTTGGCTGTCGTGGTTGATGATGCGCTGATGGGCATCACGGAGGTTGTGCGAGGTCGCGACCTTTTGTTGAGCACCCCACAACAGTTGCACCTCTATCGCACCCTTGGCTTCCAGGAGCCGACCTACTTTCATCATCCGCTTTTAATCAACGAAAACGGTCAACGCCTCTGCAAGCGTGACAAGTCCCTCGACCTTTCAGTACTCCGAGAGAAACATAAAAATCCCGATGAAATCGTAGGTTTTCTCGCTTTCCTGGCAGGCATCCTCCCCTCTCCTACTCCCTTAAAGCCCCAAGATCTCCTGCCTATGTTTGACTGGCAGAAGGTCCCGACGGAAGACATAACAGCATGCCTTTGAAATTTAGGCGTGCTTAGTTGGTCAATTAAGCACGCCTAAATTATGTTTTATCCAAAGAATAGGGCTGCTACACCAATCGCTGCAATGACGCCGCAGATGTCGGTCAGGAGGCCAGCCATAACGGCGTGGCGCGTCTTGCGGATGCCGACGCTGCCGAAGTAGACGGCGAGGATGTAGAACGTCGTGTCCGTGGCTCCCTGGAAGATACACGAGAGGCGTCCGATGAAAGAGTCAGGGCCGTATTGATTCATGGCATCGACCATCATGCCGCGGGCACCGCTTCCAGAGAGAGGTTTCATGATGGCTGTGGGCAAAGCGGCTACATAGTCGGCATTGCCGCCACACCATTCTACGAAGCGACCTACGCCGCCAACGATGAAATCCATGGCTCCTGATGCTCGGAACACGCCGATGGCTACCAGGATGGCTACCAGGTATGGGATGATGCGCACGGCCGTGTCGAAACCACCCTTCGCCCCTTCGATGAAGGCTTCATAGACATTTACCTTTTTCCTCATGCCTGCCCAGATGAAGGCCACGATGATGCTGAAGAGAAGGACGTTGGCTACTACGGTACTCCACTTGTTCATCGTCTCCTGATCCGCTTGCGTACTGAGCCAAATGATGCCGCTCACGGCAATACACAGCCCGATGACAAACGTCATGATGGCACGGTTGAAGAGATTGATGCGTTGGTAGAGACTGGTAATGACCATGCCTGCGAGCGTAGCGATGGATGTTGCGATGAGGATGGGTATGAAGACATCGGTGGGTTGGGCTGCCCCCGCCACGGCACGGTAGGTCATCACGCCGACAGGGATAATGGTCAGTCCGCTGGTATTGAGCACGAGGAACATGATCATGGCGTTGGTGGCGGTGTCTTTCTGCTTGTTGAGTTCCTGCATACCCTCCATGGCTTTGAGTCCAAGGGGAGTGGCTGCGTTGTCGAGACCCAGCATGTTGGCGCTGAAGTTCATGAAGATGTGGCCGAAGACGGGGTGCCCTGCGGGAATCTCAGGGAAGAGTCGCACCATGAGGGGCGAGAGCCATCGCGCCAAAGCATTCACCAGTCCGCCTTTCTCGCCTATCTTCATGATGCCCATCCACAGGGATAGCACGCCGGTAAGCCCGAGGGATATTTCGAAAGCCGTCTTTGCGCTCTCGAATGTGCTGTTCATTATTGCAGGAAACACTTCGGTGTTGCCCAGAAAAAGTTGTACCACAGCGATGAGAAACGCTATTAGGAAGAAGCCTATCCAAATGTAATTCAGTACCATTGTCTCGTTATTTTTCGTTATACCGTTATTTCGTTATTTCGTTATTTCGTAGTATTTTTCAGGGAGGGAAAAGCCTCAAAGCTCTCCGCCGAAGAGGTCGCCTTGCATGTAACCATCTTTCGACGGGGAAATGTGCAGATGCCTGTAGGCGAGTTCGGTGACTTCGCGGCCTCTGGGCGTGCGTTTGATGAAGCCCTCTTTGATGAGGAACGGCTCGTAAACCTCCTCGACGGTGCCTGCGTCTTCGCCCACGGCTGTGGCTATCGTGTTGATTCCCACGGGGCCTCCCTGGAACTTGTTGATGATGGTGGTCAGGATCTTGTTGTCTATCTCGTCGAGACCATAGCGATCTATGTTGAGGGCCTCAAGTGCGACGCGTGCTATATCGAGGTCGATGCGGCCATTTCCCTTGACTTGCGCGAAGTCGCGGACGCGTCGGAGCAGTGCGTTGGCGATACGAGGTGTGCCACGACTGCGGCTGGCAATCTCGCCGGCGGCTTCGAAGTCGATGGGTACGCCCAGGATGCCGGACGAACGCATCACAATCTTCTGCAAGGTGTCGGCATCGTAGTACTCAAGGTGCATGTTGATGCCGAAGCGTGCTCGCAGGGGAGCTGTGAGCAGGCCGCTGCGTGTGGTGGCTCCCACAAGCGTGAATGGTGCCAAATCTATCTGGATGCTTCGTGCCGAGGGGCCTTTGTCGATCATGATGTCGATACGGTAATCCTCCATGGCCGAGTAGAGGTATTCCTCCACGATGGGTGAGAGGCGATGTATCTCGTCGATGAAGAGCACGTCGTTCGGCTCGAGGGAAGTGAGGATGCCGGCCAGGTCGCCAGGCTTATCAAGCACGGGGCCGCTGGTGAGCTTAAAGCCTACTCCGAGCTCGTTGGCTATGATGTTGGAGAGTGTAGTCTTGCCCAAGCCTGGAGGGCCATGCAGGAGTGTGTGGTCGAGGGGTTCTCCGCGATACTTCGCGGCCTCGACGAAGATACGCAGATTCTCGACGACTTTCTGTTGTCCGCTGAAGTCCTCGAAGCACAAAGGCCGCAGGGCGTTCTCGAAATCCTTTTCTTTCTGCCTGCCTTCTTGTCTTATGTCGAAATCTTCCACCTTATTTAATTCATAATTAGTAATTCATAATTCATAATTGTCCCTTCCCGTTACCGATGGCCAGGGCGCGGTCCTCGGCTTGTTGCATCAGTTGCCTTTCCTCGTCTGTCTTGTCGCGAAGGCCGCAGAGGTGCAGCAGACCGTGAATGATGATGCGCCGGAGTTCCTCGTCTGGCTTGACATGATAGAGCTCGGCATTCGTCTTGACGGTGTCGAGACTGATGTAGATGTCGCCGCTCAGAGCGCCATCCTTGCTGTAGTCGAAGCCGATGTGGTCTGTGTAATAGTCGTGCCCGATGAAGCGCCGATTGATGTCGAGCATGGTTTCGTCGTCCACGAAGATGTAGTTGATGTCGCCAACGACCTTATTATATGTGGCGGCTGTGCTCTTGACCCACGCCGAGACCTCTGCCTCGGCGATGTCCGGCATCGCTACATTTATGGTGTTGTAGGTTATCATGGAGCCTGCAGCAGTTCGACCGCCTTTTTGACCACTTCGTCGTCGTCATAGATGAGGGCAAAGTACTCACTCATGTCCCACAGGTCTCGTGCGACGAGTCCTTTGACGATGCGTCGGATGTTGTCTGTTGTCTTCTGCCGTTCCTCGTCGTCCTTTGGTTTGATGTTCTGCTTTTCGCCTTCTGCAAATATCTCGTCGATGAGTTCCTGCGGCAGTTCAAACTCGGCTTTGAACTTCTCGAAGGTGGGATAAGCTTTCGCCAACTTCTTCCGATGCTTGTCCATATACTTGAGGTTGGCATTGATGATGATGCTTTTGGCAGACAGTTCGCGGTAGCATTTCGCATAGCGCGTTGTGTCGAGCGGTACGAAGTAGTCGGGCATGATGCCGCCTCCACCATAGACTGTGCGGCCTTTTCGCAGGGTCTGATAGCGCAGGGAATCGGGGAAGTGTATGCTGTCGGCGTTGGTCAGTTCGCCTTTATTGTAGCGGTTGATGACGTCTTTGGCGTAGTCGAGGTTCTTTCCTTTCTCGTAGGGTTTCTGTATGCAACGGCCGGAGGGGGTGTAGTAGCGTGCTGTAGTGAGTCGTATCATACTGCCGTCGGGCATGTTGAATGGGCGTTGTACGAGGCCTTTGCCGAAGGAACGTCGTCCGACGACGATGCCGCGGTCCTGATCCTGTATGGCTCCGGAGAGTATTTCGGCAGCCGATGCGCTGTATTCATCGATGAGGACGGCCACTTTACCTTCTTGGAAACAGCCCCCTCCGGTGCTTCGGAACTCCTGGTTGGGTACGCTGCGCCCCTTCGTATAGACTATCATGTCGCCTCTTTGCAAGAACTCGCTGGCGATGTCTGCCGCAGCTTGCAGGAAGCCGCCCGAGTTTTGCTGAAGGTCTATGATGAGGTCCTTCATGCCTTTCTCCTTCAGTTTCTTGATGGCCTGCACCACTTCGTCGTGTGTTGTCTGTGCGAAGTTGTTGAAGCGGATGAGTCCGATGGTGGGCGTCACCATGTAGGCGGCATCGACCGAGTTGACGGGGATGCGGTCGCGCTTGACGTCGAAGTAGAGTGTGTCCTTGATGCCTCGACGCACGATGCCGAGGTGGGCGATGGTTCCCTTCTTGCCGCGCAGGCGATGCATGATTTCTTCGCGACTCATCTTCACGCCGGCTATGGCTGTATCTGCCACGCTGACGATGCGGTCGCCGGCCAGGATGCCGACGCGTTCGCTTGGTCCCTTTGGCACAGGCTGGATGACGAGCAGCGTGTCCTCCAACATGTTGAACTGCACGCCGATACCCTCGAAGGAGCCTTCCAACGGCTCGGTGAACTTCTTGGTGTCAGCCGCATTAGTGTAAGCCGAGTGCGGATCGAGCTTGGAGAGTATGCCGTTGATGGCGTCTTCCGTGAGTTTCTTCGAGTCCACGCTATCGACGTAGAAGTTGTTTATCATAACGCTGGCCATGACGAGCTTTTGCATGTTCTGCTCCAAGTCGTTGGCTGCATTGTTGTTCGCTGGCGAGTTGCCGAAGCGCCATTGTGCCGAGAGGCTCATGCAAGTGAGCAACGTGACGACTGCTAAGGCGAATCTTTTCATAATGCTATATTATATATATGTGTAAGATGCTAAATACGCTCGCAAAGATACGAATAATTTTCGACATACGGATGACTGAGGCGAAAATTATCCCCTATAGGGGAACGTTCACTCCTCTATAGGGGAATGCTCACTCCTCTATAGGGGAATGTTCACTCCCCTATAGGGCGCCTCGCGACGCTCCTGCCTGCCTGATTTACTGCACCTTGCTCTCTTCGAGCATCTTGAACAGTTTGTCGAGGCGCGGAGCCATGATGATTTCCGTACGGCGGTTGCGGGCTCTGCCCTCGGGCGTGGTGTTGACATCGACAGGCTTGAACTCGCCTCGACCGCATGGCTGTATCTGCAGGGGATTGACGCCGTAGGTCTCGGTCAGGATGCGCACAACCGATGTGGCTCGGATGACGCTGAGGTCCCAGTTGTCTTGGAAGACGGCTGTCTTGATGGGCACGTTGTCTGTGTGTCCCTCGATATAGACGTCGATGTCGGTCTGTTTGTTGAGCACCTGTGCCAGCTTGCCCAGCGCTGCCCTACCCTGCTCGTTCACGATGGCTTTGCCCGATTCGAACAGGAGTTTGTCGCTCATCGCCACATAGACCTTGCCGCCTTCCTCGCGGACGGTCAGTTCGTCGCTGCTGAATCCAAGCAGGGCATCCTTCACGCTGCTGAGCAGGTCCTTCACCTTCTTGTTCTGCTGGTCGATCATCTTCTGCAGTTCGGCTATCGTCTTCTCGCGGTCCTTCAGGTTCGCACTGAGTTTCTGATTCTCGTTCTGACCTGTGGCGAGCAACTGCTGATAGTTGCGGATGCTGTTCTTGAGCAAGGCTGTGTCGTTCAACAAGCCGTTCCGCAACTCGTCGAGAATGGCATAGTCCGTCCTGGTCATCCCAAGCAAGTCGGCCAGACTGTCGCGGCTGTAGAGTGCAGCCAAACGGCCGGCTTCGGCAATCTCGAACTTCTTCTTGCTAACCACACACGATGAGAGCAGCAAACATGCCACTCCAAGCATCAAAAGACTCCTTTTCTTCATTTCCTTTTCTATTTTGAAAAATTTCCTGTTCACTATTTTAGGGCTTAAATCTCTTTAGTTCAACTGCTTAGGCTCAAAATGGGCCTCTGAGAATCGTTTCTTTTCGTCCGCCAAGCCCCGAGGCTTCAAATAATCGATTCTCGTGAGGGTAAAATGACGTTTTCGCTGATGAAAAATGTTCCGCCCGTTCGCACCTCGTCCTTTTTCACCTGTTTACTTTTTCACCCTTTCACTTTTTCAGAAGAACTTCACCTCTTCACCAACGACCTCGCTCAGCAGCAAGTTGGCCAACCTGCTTGTGCCAAGTCGCAGCCACTGATTGGTGAGCCACTTCTCGCCGAGCACCTCTTTCACTATTGTATAATAGATGAGCGCGTCGTGCACCGTGTTGAGGCCGCCGGCGGGCTTGAAGCCAATCTGGATTCCTGTCTTGTCGTAGTACTCCTTGATTGCTTGGCACATGACGTAGGCTGCTTCCGGAGTGGCTGCAGGCTTCTCCTTGCCCGTGCTCGTCTTTATGTAGTCCGCACCGGCATACATCGCCAGCAGACTCGCTTTCTTGATGTCCGAAGCGCTTGGCAGCAGGCCGGTCTCCAGGATGACCTTCATCTTCTTGTCTCCGCAGATAGCCTTCAACTCGCTGATCTCGTCGCAAAGTGTCTCGTAGTCGCCGCTCAAGTACTTGCCTACGCTCATCACGATGTCGATTTCCGTTGCGCCATCCTTCAGGGCAAGGGCAGTCTCGACGGTCTTTATCTCTATCAGAGCCTGTGAAGATGGGAAGCTGCCACTCACGCAAGCCACTTCAACACCTTCTACCTCAAGGCTTTGGCTCACTATCTTTGCAAAGCAGGGATAGACGCAGATGGTAGCGATGTGGGGCAGTTCAGGGTAAGCATCCTCGAACTTATTTACTTTCTCTGTGAACGCGAGGACGCTCTCCTCGGAGTCTGTCGTCTTGAGTGTCGTAAGTTCCACGCTGCCCATCAGGAACTTCTTGACAGCCAGCGTGTCGTTCTCCGGCACTTTCTTCTCGATGATTTCGGCTACTTTAGCAGCTATCTCACTGTCATTCAGTGCAGTATTATACTGCCCGAGCATTTGATCGTACTTGCTTTTCTCGATTGTTTCCATGTTATTCAGGTTTTATGTTGTTCTGTCGTTTTGACCGTTTTATCGTTCCGGCAGTTTAATGCCGTTCTGTTTTCTTAACAGTTTTACAGTTATTTTAATTTTAAGTTATTCTTGTGTCTGTCCTTATCCCGAGCAGTCTTCTTCTCGATGCTTGCTTCCAAAGCAGCTGTCAAATCGACCCCCGTCTGGTTCGCTAGGCAGATGAGAACCCAAAGCACATCAGCCATCTCTTCGCTAACATCCTGGCTCTCACCTTCTTTGAACGATTGTTCGCCGTATTTTCGCGCTATTACACGAGCCAACTCCCCTACTTCCTCTGTCAAGCAAGCCATATTGGTCAGCTCGTTGAAATAGCGTACGCCATACGTCTTAATCCATTGATCTACACGTTCTTGTGCTTCTCGTATCGTCATATTCTGTTATTCCTTATTCTTTGTATCCATACAAATTGTCACAGGCCCGTCGTTGATAAGCTCGACCTTCATCTCTGCACCAAACACGCCAGTGCCTACCTTCTTGCCAAGACCTTGGCTGAGGAGTTCGACAAAGCGTTCGTACATTGGTACAGCATGCTCGTGTCCAGCAGCACGTAACCAGCTGGGGCGGTTGCCTTTCTTGTAGCTGGCGAACAACGTGAACTGGCTCACGACAATAATCTCCCCGTCGATGTCCATAATGCTGCGGTTCATGACGCCCGCTTCATCGTCGAATATCCTTAGTCCAAGCACTTTCCGGCACAGCCACTGGGCATCTTCTTCGGTGTCTGCAGCCTCAATGCCAAGTAATAGCAACAGCCCGTTTCCAATGCTCGACACTGTCTTGCCTTCCACGCTGACACTGGCCCTTTGTACTCTCTGTATGACTGTTCTCATTTCTCTTCAGGTTGTGTTCTCCCCTACTCTATTCCTTATTATATAGTGCAAAGCTACGACTTTTTATCGGCATCTGCAAGGAATTCCTTCAAAACCTTAGCTTTCGAGGCTCCAATCACAGCTGCAAGTTCATCTTCTTCTGCCTCCCTGATTCGCTTCACGCTGTGAAATCTGTTCAGCAACAGTGTCTTTGTTTTCGGTCCAATGCCAGGAACGTTGTCCAGAATGCTTGCAATTTGATGCTTGCTGCGTTTGTCGCGATGGAATGTAATGGCATATCTGTGCACTTCGTCCTGTATTTGCGTGAGCAGACGAAACAGCGGAGAATCCGTTTTCATTGCTATCGTTTGTGGAGGAAACCCAAAGAGCAGTTCGTTTGTCCTGTGTTTGTCATCCTTCGCAAGACCCGCAATCGGTATAGATAGCTGCAGTTCGTCCTCCACGACCTGTCTTACGACTTCCATTTGTCCACGCCCGCCATCCGTAATTATCAGGTCGGGTAGGGGCTTTTCTTCTTCTATCATACGACTGTAACGCCTTCGAACCACCTCCTGCATGCTGGCATAATCATCAGGCCCGCTCACTGTCTTGATAATGTACTTGCGGTAATCCTGCTTACTTGGCCTGCATTTCTTGAAGACGACGCAGCCAGCAACTGCATCCGTACCACTGATGTTCGAGTTGTCAAAGCATTCAATTTGCATCGGCAGGGTAGGGAGGTAAAGTGCTTCTTGCAGTTCTTTCATCAAACGCACCTGCTTTTGTTCAGGATTTAACTTGTCGCTCTGACTAATCCTGTCCTTCTTATATTGCAAGACATTTAGCCTGGAAAGCTCAAGCAACTTCTTTTTGTCTCCCTTTTGAGGCACTGTGATGAGCAAATCCTCCCCTAAATGTTCCACGGGAAACGGTACGATAACTTCCTTACTTTCACTGTGGTAACGTTGTCGCATCTCGATGATTCCTGCTGCAAGCAACTCGTCATCTGGCTCATCGAGGCGCTTTGCATACTCAAAGGTAAAGGCCTGCGTGATGCAACCATTTGTGACGTGAAGGTAGTTGATGTAGGCCACCTTTTCATTGTTCTCGATGTTGAAGACATCTATATTATGGAGGGAGTTGCTTACGACCTCGCTCTTGCTACGATAATTCTCGAGAAGAATGTACTTTTGCTTAATTGCTTCTGCCTCTTCGAACTGTAGTTTTGCAGCATATTCCTGCATTCGTTGGAGCATTTGCCGCTCCAGTTGTGCCGTGTTTCCCTTCAGGATTTCTTTTGCCTCAGCGATATATTCCATGTATTCTTCGTGGCTTTGTCGCTTCGTACATGGTGCTTTGCAGTTCTTTATATGGTACTCCAGGCACTCTTTATGCTTGCCATTTTCGATGGAATTGGCTGTTATGATTTCTCTGCAACGCCTTAAAGGATACAATTTCCCAATAAGTTCGAGCAGAAGATACATTGTGGGAACGTGGCTGTAAGGGCCAAAATAAGTGCCCAGACGCTTGTCTATCTTGCGAGTTTGGAAGATGCGTGGCAGGTATTCATTGGTTACAACGATGCTTGGATACGTTTTTCCGTCCTTGAGAAGGATGTTATAACGAGGCGACCATTGCTTTATGAGGTTGTTTTCAAGCAGGAGAGCATCCTCTTCCGTCTTGACGACTATGTACTTGATATCCCGTATCTTAGACACGAGAATAGCTGTCTTTCGATTATCGTGCTCTTTCGAAAAGTACGAGTAAACACGCCGCTTCAGGTTCTTTGCCTTGCCGACATAGATGATGGTACCAGTCTCGTCGAGATACTGGTAGCAGCCCGGGCATTCAGGCAGATTGCTGACAATGCCCATCAGATAGGCTCTGAGACCATTTTTTTCTTCCCTCTTCATCTATTGTGGCATACTCCTCTTTTCAAACACCTATAGGTCTTTGCCTAAAAAGGACTACCTTTTTGTCCAAAGAGGTATACCTCTTTGCTTAAAAAGGACTACCTCTTTTGTGGAGTCCCGTAGGTTTTTTTCAGAAGAACCTCATTTGGTTTGGTTAAATCATATTTTCAGGAGCGTCGTCATCTCCACGTCCTTGTCGAAGACAGCGCGGCCGTTCAGTCCCTCGATGTTCAGTTCGATGATGAAGTTGATGTATATCTTCTTTGGATTGAACTGCTTGACAAGGTTGTAGGCTGCTTTCATGCTGCCTCCTGTGGCGAGGAGATCGTCGTGGAGCAGCACGACATCCTTCTCTTCGATTGCATCTGTGTGAATCTCGATGGTGTCTTTGCCGTACTCTTTCATATAGCTTTCCTTGCGCGTTTCTGCAGGGAGTTTGCCTGGCTTACGACACATTACGAACCCAGCTCCCAGTTTGACTGCCAATGCGGCCCCAACTACAAAGCCTCGGCTCTCAATGCCCACGACCTTTGTTATGCCTTTGTCCTTGTAAAGGTCATACAGTTCGCCCACCATTATCTTCAGGCACTTTGGATTTTTATACAGCGTACTAACGTCCTTGAACTGTATTCCAGGCACTGGGAAATCAGGCACATTTCGCAGGTTCTTCAATAGATATTCGTTATTCATACTTATTGTATTTATTCTTTTTGCGTGCAATTGTTTCACGTGAAACTTATCGATTCATCATGACCAGCAGGACGTTTATGTCGCTGGGGCTGACTCCAGGAATTCGGCTGGCCTGCGCCATCGTCTCAGGATCTATTTTCGTGAGTTTCTGACGGGCTTCCGTGCTGAGCGATTTGATGTCCTCGTAGTGGAAACGTCCCTTGATGCGGATGTTTTCGAGGCGTTGAATCTTCTCTGCTATTTCCTTCTCCCTGCGAATATATCCGCTGTATTTTATGCGAACTTCGGCAGCCTCGATGATTTCTTCGCGACGGTCTTTGATGCTGTTCAGCTTGTCGGATAGGGTAGGGATGAGTGTTGCGAGGTTCGTCAGGTTGAGCTGTGGTCGCATCACCAGGTCGATGAGTTTGCAGCCTCGTTGCAGCTGCTCGCTTCCCAAAGCCTTCAGGCCTTGATTAATCAGCGCGGCTTTCACGCTGAAGTTGCTGCAGAGATCCTCTATCTCACTGATTGTCTGCTTCTTGCGCAGCCAATGGTCATAACGTTCTCGGCTTGCTAAGCCCATTTCGTAGCTGCGTTCTGTGAGTCTGGCGTCCGCATCATCTTGACGAAGCAGGATGCGATATTCAGCCCTCGAGGTGAACATTCTGTACGGCTCATCCACGCCTTTCGTTACCAGATCGTCAATGAGGACGCCAATGTAAGACTCGTCCCTTCGCATGACAAACGGCTCGAGTCCGGCAATCTTGCGAGCTGCATTTACTCCCGCAACCAGTCCCTGACCTGCAGCCTCCTCGTAGCCTGTTGTTCCGTTCACTTGTCCAGCCATGAAGAGACCATCGACAATCTTCGATTCCAGCGAGTGTCGAAGCTGCGTTGGGTCGAAGTAATCGTATTCGATGGCATAGCCTGGACGGTAGATCTGCAGGTTGCGGAAAGCAGGAATCAGTTTCAGCGCTTCAATCTGAGCCTCGATGGGGAGCGAACTCGAAAAGCCGTTCAGGTAGAGTTCCCTTGTCGAACTGCCTTCTGGCTCCAGAAATAGCTGATGCTCAGTACGTTCGGAGAAAGTGACGAGCTTTGTTTCGATGCTTGGGCAGTAACGCGGACCGATGCTCTGAATCTGCCCATTATAGAGCGGAGAGTCGGGTAGGGCAGCACGCAAACGCTCGTGAACAGCCTCGTTTGTGTAGGTAATCCAGCACGGGAGTTGTGGCAGCTGACGCGGTTCGCCCATGTAGGAGAACTTGTGGAAGTCGGTCTCTCCATCTTGCCTTTGCATTTGGGAGAAATCTACGGAACGTCCGTCTATGCGAACAGGAGTGCCAGTCTTCATGCGGCCAACAGTTATGCCGCAAGCTGCGATGCTCTCCGAGAGGTGCAGGCTCGGCAGTTCAGCACAACGACCACCTGGAATCTTGGTCCGTCCGATGTGCATCAGTCCGTTCAGGAACGTGCCAGCCGTGATGATGACGCAGGGTGCATGGAAAGTCACTCCCTGCAAGGTTCTCAAACCCACTACGGAGCGTTTGCCATTCCCCTGTAGGGCGTTGTCCACTCCCCTATAGGGCATTTTGTTTTCCTCCGTGAGAAGTTCCACGACTTGGTCTTGCCAGATAGAAAGGTTGGGAGTGTTCTCGAGTATTTCGCGCCAGGTCCAGATGAATTTCGCCCTGTCGCATTGAGCTCTGGGGCTCCACATAGCAGGTCCTTTCGAGCGGTTCAGCATACGGAACTGAATGGCTGTTGCGTCCGTCACCTCGCCTGTGTGACCTCCCAGCGCGTCAATCTCCCTGACGATCTGGCCTTTGGCAATGCCACCGATGGCAGGATTGCACGACATTTGGGCAATCTTGTTCATGTCCATCGTAATGAGACAAGTCTTCGCTCCGAGTTTTGCGGCAGCCGTTGCAGCCTCGCATCCAGCATGGCCAGCACCGACGACTACGACGTCATATTTGAACTCCATCTGTTCTGTCTTACATCTAATTTAGGTACAAAAGTAGTCAATTCCTGCAACATTTCCTCGAAAAAGTTGCGCATTTAACCTTTTTTGTGTACTTTTGCCTTCGTATTATACCTAAATTAAGGTACACGCGCACATAAAACCAACACTAAATATAACTTAATTCATTATTTCTATGTGGTTAATTAATTCATCGATTGGCAGGAAAGTAGTGATGTCGGTGACCGGCGTCGCGCTTGTCCTGTTCCTGACGTTTCATGCCTGCATGAACGTCGTAGCACTCATCAGTGAGGACGGCTACAACTGGATTTGCGAGATGCTGGGCGCCAACTGGTACGCCGTAGCGGCGACTGTGGCCTTGGCAGGCCTTGTGCTCATTCATTTCGTTTATGCTTTCTGGCTGACATTCCAGAACTGGAAAGCTCGTGGCAACAACAAGTATGCTGTGACAGACAAGCCCGAAAAGGTAGAGTGGGCCAGCCAGAACATGCTTGCCCTCGGCATTATCATCTGCCTGGGCCTGTGCTTGCACCTCTACAACTTCTGGTGGCACATGATGGCCGCTGAGCTCATCGACGGCGAGGCTGCTGAGAACGCTGCAAATGGAGTGTTCTGGATCAAGAAGACCTTCTCTTGTCCCGTTTACTCAGGCCTGTATCTCGTATGGCTTGCAGCATTGTGGTTCCACCTGACCCACGGCATCTGGAGCGCTATGCAGACAATGGGCTGGAGCGGCAAGGTATGGTTCAACCGCTGGCGTTGCATCGGCAACATCTACGCAACCATCGTTGTGCTCATGTTCGCTGCCGTTGTTATTGTGTTTGCCATACAGGGCTGCGGCTCTTGCGGCAGTAGCTGTGGCATCTGATTATGAATTAAGAATTAAGAATTAATAATTGACATAAGTTATGGCAAAAGTATTAGATTCTAAGATTCCTGCAGGCCCAGTGCCTGAGAAATGGAAAGAATATAAAGCTCACCAGCGTCTGGTGAACCCGAAGAACAAGCTGAAGCTCGACATCATCGTGGTCGGCACAGGTCTTGCTGGAGCAAGTGCTGCCGCTTCCCTTGCCGAGATGGGCTTCAATGTATATAACTTCTGCATTCAGGACTCGCCCCGTCGCGCTCACTCTATTGCAGCTCAGGGTGGTATCAATGCAGCCAAGAACTATCAGAACGATGGCGACTCTGTTTATCGCCTCTTCTATGATACAGTGAAAGGCGGTGACTATCGTGCTCGCGAAGCCAACGTCTATCGTCTGGCAGAGGTGTCGAACAACATCATCGACCAGTGCGTGGCACAAGGTGTACCCTTTGCTCGTGAGTATGGCGGCATGCTGGCAAACCGTTCGTTCGGTGGTGCTCAGGTAAGCCGTACGTTCTATGCGAAGGGTCAGACAGGTCAGCAGTTGCTTCTCGGTGCTTATTCTTCTTTGAGTAAGGAAGTTCAAAGAGGCAAGGTGAAGCTGTTCACCCGCTATGAGATGGAGGATGTAGTGATTGTTGACGGCAGAGCTCGCGGCATCATCGCCAAGAACCTTGTGACTGGCAAGCTGGAGCGCTTCAGCGCAAACGCTGTCGTCATCGCTACTGGCGGCTATGGCAACACCTACTTCCTCTCGACGAACGCTATGGGTTGTAACTGCACAGCAGCTGTTCAGTGCTTCCGCAAGGGCGCAATGATGGCTAATCCATCGTACGTTCAGATTCACCCCACTTGTATTCCTGTGCATGGCGACAAGCAGTCGAAGCTGACTCTGATGTCCGAGTCTCTGCGTAACGATGGTCGTATCTGGGTTCCAAAGAAGTTGGAGGACGCCAAGGCACTGCAGGCAGGAACGAAGCAGGGCTATGAGATTCCTGAAGAGGATCGCGACTACTATCTGGAGCGCCGTTATCCTGCATTCGGTAACCTCGTTCCTCGTGACGTGGCCAGCCGTGCTGCTAAGGAGCGTTGCGACAAGGGCTTTGGCGTGAACAACACTGGTCTCGCTGTGTTCCTTGACTTCTCTGAAAGCATCCAGCGCCTCGGCATCGACGAGATTCGTCAGCGTTATGGCAACCTCTTCGATATGTACGAGGAGATTACAGACGTCAATCCAGGTGAGAAGGCTTGCACAAAGGACGGCGTCGATTACTACTATCCCATGATGATCTTCCCTGCCATCCACTATACGATGGGCGGCGTTTGGGTCGATTACGAGTTGCAGACCACTATCCCTGGCCTCTTTGCTATCGGCGAGTGCAACTTCTCAGACCACGGAGCAAACCGTCTTGGCGCTTCTGCCCTCATGCAGGGATTGGCCGACGGCTACTTCGTACTGCCTTACACCATCCAGAACTACCTTGCAGACCAGGCTATCTGGCCACGTCTCTCTACAGACCTGCCTGAGTTCGCTGAAACAGAGAAGGCTGTCGAGAAGGAGATTGACCGTCTGATGAACATCAAGGGCAAGCGCTCTGTTGACTCCATCCACAAGGAGCTTGGCCACATCATGTGGGAGCACGTCGGCATGGGTCGCACGAAGGAAGGCCTCGAGGAAGGCTTGAAGCTGCTCAAGGCTCTGCGTCAGGAGTTCGACACCAATCTCTTCATTCCAGGAAGCAAGGAAGGCCTCAACGTCGAGCTCGACAAGGCCATCCATCTGCGCGACTTCATCCTCATGGGCGAACTCGTAGCCTACGACGCCCTGCATCGTGAAGAGAGCTGTGGTGGCCACTTCCGCGAAGAGCATCAGACCGAGGAAGGCGAGGCAAAGCGCGACGACGAGAACTTCTTCTACGTAGGCTGCTGGGACTATCAAGGCAGCGACGACAAAGCACCCGAACTCGTCAAAGAGCCCCTCAATTACGAGATTATCAAGGTACAGACACGTAACTATAAGAATTAACAATCATGGCTAAGAATATAAGTGTTACGATAAAGTTCTGGAAGCAGAACGGTTCTAAGGACAAGGGTCACTTCGACACGCATGAGTTGAAGAACATACCCGACGACACCTCGTTCCTCGAGGCGCTCGACATCATGAACGAGGAGCTTATCAACGAGGGCAAAGAACCTTTCGTGTTCGACCACGACTGTCGCGAAGGCATTTGCGGCATGTGCTCGCTCTACATCAACGGCACACCTCACGGCAAGACGGAGCGCGGCGCTACAACCTGCCAGCTCTACATGCGTAAGTTCAAGGACGGCCCGAAGGAAGATGCCGACGAGGCTATGGATTGCGCAAGCTGCATCGGTTGCGGAGCTTGCGTGGCAGCCTGCAAGAACGGCTCAGCAATGCTCTTCGTCAGCTCGAAGGTGAGCCAGCTCGCCCTGCTTCCTCAGGGTAAGGTAGAGGCAGCGAAGCGTGCGAAGGCAATGGTAGCGAAGATGGACGAACTGGGCTTCGGCAACTGCACCAACACCCGTGCTTGCGAGGCCGTCTGCCCGAAGTGCGAGACCATCTCGAACATTGCTCGCCTGAACCGCGAGTTCATCTGCGCAAAGCTCGCAGACTAAGGCTATAACCAAATGGGGCTATGAGAATAAAATGTCTCATAGCCCCATTATATATTTATTAAGGTATAAGGAAAGGTTTTATGAGTACGCAAGCATTAACAGGACTTCGTGACTATCTGACTGGCACGCTTTCTACAAATGACATGATGTGGCTTGTAGAAGAGTTAAAGGAATATGTGCGTAAAGATGAGGCACAAGATCCATACACGATAGAAGAGATTCACGAAAGGATTGCACAGTCCGAACGTGACTTCGCTGAAGGCCGATACTTCACAGATGATGAAGTTTTCGAAGATCTGAGAATGGTGGCAGAAGGGCAGGAAGAGTTTAATCAGACAACAGCATGATGACCGTTCGATGGAGTCCTAAGGCCAGAACGGCATTGGATCAAACTGCGGATTTCATCCAGAAAGAGTTTGGCAGTAATTCAAAAGTTCAATTTAAATTAGAGGTTCGTCGTGTCAATAATCTTTTAAAATTGCATCCACACCTTGGATCAATAGAACCATTACTAGCAGACTTCCCAAGCACCTATCGTAGTATCGTAGTAAACCGATTAAACAAGATAGTCTATCGTGTTGTTGACGACCATATTGAAATAGCTGATTTCTGGGATGTCCGCCGCGAACCACAATCGCTTGCAAAACGAATGAAATAATTCAGGAGTAATCATACCTGTGCGAAAATGAAGAGACCCCCGAAAGTTAGAAAAAAAAACTTTCAGGGGTCTCTTCAAATGTTATTTCCCTTCTAGTTCAAATTATGCCGTAGGATTCTTAAGCATATTCTTTGAAGGATATTTGACGATTATGTTTTTGATAAGAACTCAGAAGGTATATGGCAGAAATAAATGTCATCGCCTACATCTACACCCTCAAAATCTTCGTTGTAGCGTTCGCGAAACCATTGTGCATCTTCATAGGTCATACGATCCAGTTCTCGCTCATACCATTCGATGTATTCCGTATCTTCATCCTCATCGTAATCTCCTTCTGGCTCAAAATCATCAGAAGGTACGAAATCTCCTGTTTCAATATCTCGGTGGTAATTCTTTTTGAGTATGTCCTCGTCATAGGAAACAGTTTCTTCAGACATGGCATTGTGCCACCAAAATAGTTTTAGTGCTTCACGCGCTTTGTCATCTATTCGGCGATATAACTCCGGAGCTTTATCTTCCAAGATGGGCATGAGGTTTGTGTTAGAGTCGTGTTTGCTTGCAGCAACAAATTGTCTGATTTCCTCTATTTCTTTTTCCGTAAACTCTACACAAAAGTCACAACAATCAAGGTATGAATTCATACTATTGCCTATGCAGTCGTTCTCTTCGGGAATGTCTATTACAAAATCAATTTGTATTTTGCTTTCCATAAACAATTGTTCTTAGGTGTTTGTCGTCTAAAATGAATTAGCGGTTTCAGAAGAAAGCTCCCAAAGGACATCAAGCGGCGGATATAAGTCTGGTTCGTGCTTTTTCATAAGTTCAAAAAGAACATAAGTCGCCGCATCGTTAATACGTTCGTACCATGCATCCTGTCCTGTCCAGTCTGTACTCCAGCTGTTGAGCTCTTCGTCGTGACTATACCAAACGTTGTATAAATCTTCGTACTCCTCATCTGTGAGGGTTAAGTCAAAACGATATCGACCAGTGAGGTGAGATTCATACTCATTTGCCTCATATAAGAAGTCAACATAAAAAGTAGCTTGTTTCATAAAGTTATTTCATTCCACATAATTTAAGAATCTTCTCCCATTCATATTCCAATTCACCATTTTTATATATTTCTTTCACTTCATTCCAAAAGCCTGTTTTGCCATCTTGAGCATTTGTTATTGGCGTGAATTTGCCAGAAATGGTATGACTATTAGCATTGTATGCCAGTAGATCATACCCCCACTTAGAGGCTTTCTTATTATAGACATTTATAATTTTAAGGACTTTGGGGACAACATTTTCTGGTACAAGCAAATGTTCTTGTGTTTCAGTTCCTTTTTTAGTTTTTTCTTGTGTATTTCCTTCATCATCGGACTTTTGTTCAGGGTGAGAACAGACCTTTTTCAAACGTGAATTAATGACCATCATCACTTCTTCCACATCTTCGCCTTCCTTTTCAGCCCTACGCTTAATGATGTCTCGTTTTTCGTCGGTCAGGTTTCCATCAGACAATACCAACGAAATTAATTCTTCTAAATTTTCTGAATACATAATGAAGGTTTTTAAGAGTAAATAATTTAATAATTGCTTATAAAAATATTATCCTTTATAGCCAACAATTACAGAAGGTTTTATAGGATATGAATTGTTAGTTATTAATTTGAATGATTCTTTTACATTTACGGGATTTGCACACCGAGGTCCTAATATAACTTCTTTTATTTTAAATGGAACATTGTCTTTTTCTATATAATGGGTTATTCCATATTCTTCTGACCAATCTTCTTTAATCTCTTGGTTGCCTTTTTTTGCTATATAAAGCAAGCGTTTTTCTTTTTCGCCTTCGTAATAGTCATATTTGAAGAAGTATTTCCAGATATGCCATAATCTAAGATGGAAGTGCTGCGAGCTACCAATACTCAGTTCAGACAGTTCATTTAAGAATAACAAAATAGGGTGTTGAGTTCTTTTATTTACATAAACCACAGGGGCAAAGTAGAAGTTACCAGTGTTAGCTTTTTCTTTTATAACATAGCAGACTCCCTTACCGTTATCTCCATACATTTTCCAGTTCATCAACTTGTCTGTGCTATCTTGAGAAAAACACATTATAAATCCTTGATGAACAAAGGACCCCATTGTAGAAACTTCAGGTTTCAAATGCCGATACTTTTCTATTACTTTAGTTTCAAGAGCATCATTCATTGCAGCTATATCGTATAGTCTGAACTTACAACTTTTAATTGTTTTGTAAAAACTGTTTGCTTTTGTATATTTACACAGGCCCTTATATTTGCTTATCTCTGAATCTAAAAGTTCTTTCATGAAACTGATTTCTTTTTCTTCATGGAAGAATACACGATTACCAAATGTGAGCAGATTGTCTTCTTTTAAGTATTTATGGAGTAAGGTCTTGTACTTTTCGTAATGTTGAAGATTTTGTGCTTTCATGCGGAAATCCTTTATAAGATAATCTCCATTGTCGGCATGTGTGTAAATGGCATTAAGCAATAAATCTAATAAAGTATATATATCTTCAGAATTAAAACACTCTCTTATGCTATCATAATACCAATACTCATTATTAACATTCACAATAAGGAAATAAACCGATTTATTTATAGTTCTATATAGATTGAAGCAATCCTTTATTGTTTTCTGAATGTTTTTTCGTGTCTTCAATGCTTTGACCTCTATTATAGCAATAGGTTTTTCCCCATATAATACAATAAAATCTGGATTAAGAGACCTACTATTCCTATAGGAGTTATCCAGTCTAATATCGGAAAAGGTTTTGAAAAAATCTTTAATCCTATTTTCTAAGTCTTTTCCATTTGCGTTTTTAGGCATCCTTTCCATAATCATTGCTTCGGTTTATGTTAGGTCTTCTTAAAAGCGAAGTATTATTTTGAGATATTATATAGCAAGTCCCAAAATTACAAGAAACAATTTTCCCAACAGGTTTTCCAGCCAACTACTATTATTGTTCACGAAGCGGTCAATCGTAATAGGATTTATCTCAAGAAGATTAGGAAAGGTAAAGTGTGGGTCAATTTCCTTTGCATCTCTCATTAAATTCTCGTAGTCACGCTTATACCAGAAATTGTAATCCGAGATTTGTTTTTCCAAGGTTTCTTCAACCTTATCAGGACAGAAATTCTTTTCATACTCTTCATTCAATGTTTGTAAATCTTTTTTAATATATGCAAAGATCTCTTCATCGGAAGAAGGCAGGGGATGTTCTTCATAATAGTTAGGGAAGCTAAAATCTGGTTTAATACGTGTTGCCTTAGTCATCAGTTCTGTATATTTCTTGTTGTATTCATCTAGGACTTCATGTATTTTACTTTTAGGTTCCCAAGAATTTCGTCGACTATTCATTTCATTTAAACGAATGACGATGTTTTCGAAAATTGCATTCGAGCCCAACCATATTAATTCATCACGATTAAACATTTTATATTTTCTAACCCAATGGCTGCCTTTTTCTCGAAAGACCGCTCCCAATATACATGTATTGACTGGATAATCCTTTTCTATTTCTGGTTCTATTTTGTTTTCAATTAGGAAATCAACAAAGTTGATGATTTTGAATTCCGTATCAGTCCATTGTTCCTTATTGAATTTTGACACTGTTACACTGTATCTTATATCTCCTTCCATTTCGTTCTTAAAAATTTCATAGCCGCTTCCGTAAGTCACATATGTTGAAAAAGTTTCTGCGATCTTTAATCCACTCATCGCAAGTGAAATTAACTGGTCGCCATAATTGTCAGTTCGCTTTTGAAAATAGGAGAAAGAATTTGCTACGAGATTAAACAGTCCATATTCGAAATCACGGTTTCTCTTCTCCTCTTTATTCTTTTTTTCCTTTTCATATTTTTCTTTCTGACATAATGCAGGCAATTCGTTGAGATGTACTAAGATGTCTTTTATTGTGTCATTCCGGTCTTGCTCTTCGACTTGCTGCCACATCGTTTCAAAGATATCGTGTATCTCATTGGCAAAATTATTAGAGTTGTTTTGCTCAAGAAATAACCTGAAATACTGAGAATAAAACCAGGACTCCCAATTTGAAGGGTTTTGCTCATAAATCAGAGTATAGTATTTAGAAGCATTTCCTATGTCATTAGAGGATTTTGCTCGTCTTGCAAGCGAAAACCACTTTTTCAAATCAGTGGTTTTATCAATGCCGACAGAGCCGGTCACCTCCACGACTCCATCTATCATCATTTTCTTGGCTTCTTCTAGCGAATACTTTATTCCGCACGACTGACAAACAAAAACTCCGTTTTGCTTGATAATGTCTGTGCTTCCGCATATTTCACATTGCAATCGTTTCATAAAAAGGATTATATATGATGCTTTGTACCGAATCTAAATAGAATAAACCCTACAATAAGCATGGCAAGCGCCCCCAAAAGATCAACGACAACCCCATCCTCCATCCGACCGGGATATATTAAGGGATATATTAATTTGCAGATAGTGACAACCACCCCGAGTCCCCCCCCAAAAAATGATGCTACGCCCAACCCAGATAAACAACCAAGACCACCTCCATTTCCTGGCGCGTTGTGGTCATAATATTTATTTCCATCACTGTCGGTGTGTTCATACCACCTTTCATCGCTAAAATCGAAGTTACTCATAGTTTTAAATATTAGAAAAAAATTATTTATTGAATAATACTCACTTCAGCATTTTGCATTTCATATTCCTTTCCTCAAGAAGTAAATGAATCTTTTTAATTATGTCCATTTTCAGATGAGGCTCACTTGTTTTCAAGGATACAGTCAGACAGGAAATAGATTCTTCGAGAGACTTAAGGCTCGCATCGCTTATGGGGTCACTGTATTTTACTTCGGACAGTAACTGCTCCAGTTGCTTTTTTATCTCTGGTTTTTCCTCCTTCTGCATTTCTATTGTTATCTCTGCAAACAGCAATTTTATGAAATTTTCCTTATCCTTTGTCTGCACATCAACTTCATTCAGATATGATTTTGATGTCAACAACAAGATTGCAAGTACAACTCCTCCTCCAATTATCAAGGTTTCTACAACAATAGCAATCCAATGGGGCAGATATGGAACAAACCTCGTAATGAACAAAAAAATGGTTTGAATGATTAGAAGAGCAGAAATTGCCAGTAAAGTTGGGGTGCCATAGAACACCTGTTTCAGAGAACGATTCAGTGTTGTGTAAGAGAAAAACAATGCAATAATGTAAAATGCGAATGTAATTGCATAAACACAACCACACAAGTTGCTAATCTTCCCTGGTGTAACAAAAATGATAATTGAAACAACTGCCCAAAGAGAAGCATATGTTACGATAGAAGCCACACTACTTTTCATATGAAATCATTTTCTTTGTGTTCCGCACTTAGGACAAAAACGTCCGTTCGAATTTGTGAAATGGTATCCACAATTGCTGCAGGCATTGGGAGTGTGCTGTTGTACGGGCATTCCACACCCTTCACAGAATGATGCTCCTGGTGTAAGCGCTGCCCCACATTGCTCACAGAAAGAATGAGCATTTGTTGGAACTTGGTTCATTGCTCCCATGCTTTGGTTTACCATATTACCAACTTGACCTCCAATGACACCACCTACACCGGTCATCATACCAAGGCCGATACCTGCACTACTGAAGTTGCCAGCACCTTCGTTTGAGGCTGCCTTTTCTGCCACATCATATCCACGTTCCTGTTGGTATGTGTATCCTTCGGTTTCTCTCTTTTTTGCTAAACCTTGTGCCTCGATAATCATTCTTTGAGCACTTTCTTCCTGTTCTATGATGCCGACTCTCTTTTGTAATTCAGCCTCTGCTATGTCGGCATATTGTCTATAATATAAATCCTTGAATTTTTCATATATGCTGTCGCCGTCTGGCTTGAGAACCCCTGTGACAAAAAACTGTTTTAGATTCACTCCATAGTCTAAGAAATCAGGAATAAGTTTCTGTCTTAAAGTAGTAGAGAAAGATTCTAAATTCTCATCGACTTCAAATATGTTGATAGAATTAGATTTAAAGGCTTGCGCCAGATAGGTTTTAACTTTCGTCATTAGAAAAGAACGAAAATAGCTGACCAGCTGTTGTTGGCTCAAGTCCTTTTCCGTTCCAACAAGGTTAATCAGGAGTTTGCGTGAATCGGCTACGGAGATAGTCATTTCTCCATTTGCTCCAATAGAGAGAGGGAAGTTATATGTAGGTTCCATAAACTGGACCTTCGAATCGGTGCCCCACTTGATTGCCATCTGTTCCGTCTTATTAATAAAATAGACTTCACAATGGAATGCAGATTCTCCGTTGGTGGGGATATTTATAACGTTCCTCAGTAGAGGAATGTTTTCTGTTTTAAGTGTATATCTTCCTGCACCAAATGAGTCCAATGCTTGTCCATTAAGAAAGAAGACGGCTTCCTGAGACTCGTGTACAATGAGTTGAGTCCCCGTATTAAAATCTTCACAGGGGTGTTTCCAAATAAAGGTGGAATTGTCACCTTCGTATTTGATTATCTGAAAAATGTCCATAAAACTTTCTTTTGTTAAAATTAGGCATACAAAGAAAGTGTGAGCCTATCAGTACTATACTCCCTGTTAGGCTCTGGACTGCCTGGATATGAATATAGAAAACGGCTCACACCCTTGACAGTATATACACTCGAAAGTATATAATCTATCCAAGGGAGGAACGCATTTGTCTATTCCAATATCCAGCGAATTGTCCAGATTCAACAGGTGGAACATCGCTAAACGCTTCCTCAATATGTCTATCACAGATTCTCTGCGACGGTACAAATATAGGATTTATTTTGCATATATTATTCTTCTTAAGCTGAAATTTTGCGAAAGAGTCCTTATTTTAATTGTCATTTGCCAGCTAAGGCCGATATTTATTCTTGCTTTGTCATTCATATTGAAGATTATACATATAATTTATATAAAAGTAGTGGAATTAGTGTTTGTTATTAATAGACAGCAATGAGAATGTAGTAACTTCGCAGTAGAAAAAGCATTAACTTAAAATTGTCAAAAAGTAAGCAAAAGTAATATGACGCTTGCAAAGTGTCAGATTTTGAAGCGTCGAAAAATGCGGGAAAACGCGTCGATTTTGACAACTTCTCAGGTCGAGAATAAAAAAGGGACGCGTCGACTTAGTCAAATCGACACGTCCTTTTTGAAAACTTCACTGGTGAACTTCACCCTATTGAAAGGCCAAATTTGCCTGATTTTCGTATGATTTTGCCATCTCTACCTTGCAAAACGGCATCATAAGCCATTATGTGACGCTTCATAACTATCTGTGTATCAGTGCAAATTCGATTTAAGCGTGTCTTTTTGCTCTGGGGTAGAAAAGTGCCACCAGAAGGATTTCAAGCGATTCTGGCGAGTTTGCCAAAATTCAAGGTGTAAGCAAAAACATCGTTTTGCTTACACCTTGATTGTTGTTGCCAGGACAACGAGATAACCGTCTTTAGCCTTATAGGACGTAAAGACCTGATGGAAGAAACGATGTAATGAAGCTTCGCAGTGGTGACGGCTACGGACGGGATGTCTGACGCTCCATGCTACGATGACCGACACAGCACGTTGTGTTGGCGGTTTATTTACATAAAAAAGCCCGACTTCGCTGGGAAGTCAGGCTTTCTTATTTTCATTATTTCATTATTTCATTTCTTCATTCTGTTTTGAACAGGTCCTTGATGCCGCCGATGGAGCCGAGCAGGTTGGTGGCTTCGTAAGGCAGATAGACGGTCTTCGTCTTGTCGCCCTCGGCCAGTTCCTGCATCATCTGGATGTACTTCTGAGCGAGCAGGTAGTTGGCGGGGTTGGTGGATTTGCCGACTGCTTCGGTGATGAGTTCGATGGCCTTTGCCTCTGCCTCAGCCACGCGGATGCGAGCCTGTGCCTCACCCTCGGCCTGCAGGATGGCTTCCTGCTTGGCTGCCTCTGCCTTGTTCACGATGGCTGTCTTCTCGCCTTCGGAAGCGAGGATTTCTGCTGCCTTCTGACCCTCGGAGGTGAGAATCTGGGCACGCTTGTTACGCTCTGCCTGCATCTGCTTCTCCATGGCTGTCAGCACGCTGTCTGGAGGTGTAATGTCCTGCAACTCAACGCGATTCACCTTCACACCCCACTTGTCTGTAGCATCGTCCAGGACGGCAGAGAGTTTCTTGTTGATGGTATCGCGGCTGGTCAGCGTCTCGTCCAGTTCCAGCTCGCCGATGATGTTACGCAGGGTTGTCTGTGTCAGTTTCTCGATGGCGTTGGGCAGGTTGTTGATTTCGTAGGTAGCCTTGAATGGGTCAACAATCTGGAAGTAGAGCAGGGCGTTGATTTCGGTCTGCACGTTGTCCTTCGTGATGACATTCTGCTTTGGGAAGTCATAGACCTGTTCGCGCAGGTCGATGGTGGTTGAGTACTGGTAGCGTCCGTGGTTGAGCACTACAATCGACTTTGCACGGTCGATGAAGGGGATGATGATGTTGATGCCAGGCTGAAGCGTTGCGTAGTAGCGACCGAGGCGCTCCACAATCTTGGTTTCCGACTGAGGGATAATCACGAGTGCCATCTTGGCGAAAAGTACCACCAAAACGACGATTGCAATGAGAATGTAAGCCATAATGTCCATGATTTTATAGGTTTATTAATTGATTGTTTCCACTGTGATGATTGTGCTTTCTCTCGAGATGACGCGGACGTTGGTGCCTTCTGGAATGTCGTTCTGCTCGTTTGTGACAGCCTTCCAGATGTCGCCGTCAATCTGTACTCTGCCGAAGCTGTCGGCCTTGACTGTCTCTACGACTCTGCCTTTCCTGCCAAGCAAGGCATCTGCGTTGCTCACGCGATTGCTCTCGCCCTTGTGAAGGAAGCGAACGGCAAAGGGACGCACGAAGAACAGGCTTGCCAGCGTGAAGACGGCAAACACGATGAGTTGCAGGATGATGCCGCCACCAAGAGCGTCTGTCAAGCAGGCAAATACCGCTCCGATGGAGAAACAGATGATGAAGAAATCACCAGCCGTAAGCTCCAGAATCAGGCAAATTACAGCCACTATGGCCCATATCTGCCAAAGATGCATTGTTAAATACTCAATCATAGTTATTTAAAGATTTAAGGATTTGCGGTTTCTTGTTTTATTCACAATAATAACAGATAACAGTTTATTTTTCGAGCCCCCACCTTTTAACTTTTATCTATTATCTTTTATCTATTAACTATTAACTATTAACTCTTAACTTCTCACAAAGTGAGAACAAAGTCGTCCCAGTCCTTCGACGAGCCTTTTCGTCCGAACACCTTCGAATAGAGGCGGCTGCGAGTAGTGGCGATGCTCTCCTTCGAATGAGCCGTCAGCAGAGCGATGTCCTTGGGCTGCTGCCGCATCTTGATGAGCAGGCTGACGTGCAGCTCGTGTTCGCTCATCGGATAGAGGCTGTAGAGCTTCTCCGTAAAGCCCGTGTAGATGCTGTTCAGCAGCCTGGTCAGCTCGCCCCAGTCCTGATAGTTCAGGCTTCTGCCAGCGTTCAGGCACTCCTGCAAGCGGCGATAGACGTCGCTCGAGAAGATGACCGTCTCAGCCTGTTCGCGCTTCGCATTCTCGATGATGGCTACCTTATTATTATAGTCCAGCGCCAACTTCTTCTCCTCCAGTTCGAGCCGAAGCATCGAGTTCTCGTCGCCCAGCTTCTGGATGAGGCTTTCCAACTCCGCCATCTTCTTCTCGCCCACCTCCAGGTCGTATTGCTCCTGCATCGCGCGTACCTTATCCAGTCTGTCTTGCAAGGCCAGAATCTTGCGCTTGCTGTTCTGCACCGTCACGATGAAGAGCACGATGTAGATGGCCGTTCCCAGGATGATGAGAAATAGCTCTCTTGAGGTCATTATGGTCAATAGTTCGTTCATTTTCGTTAGCTTTCGAGTGCAAAGTTAAGACAAAAAGCCGAATGCTGCAAGAATTTTTGTTTGCAATAATTTGCAGTTCATCTCGCAGTTCGCAAATGTTTGCAAGAAGACTTTGTCCGCAGGCATTATTGAATGTTGTAAGATACATATAATAAGGTTATAATAAAATAATCTTCACTAAATTTGTGAATGTATGAAAGAAGTAGTATCTTTGCATGCAAAAGAGTGCAATATGCTGATAGAATACGAAAAAGACTATCTGGAAGAACTCTATACAGGCGGGAAATGCTCGAACAAGAAATATCGTTTCCAGAAGCCTGTTGTCTTGAAATACCAGAAGCGAATTGATACGCTGATGGCTGCCACTCGCATAGAGGACCTGTTTGTCTTTAATTCACTCAACTTCGAGGCACTTGAAAATGGTTACTACTCAATCCGCATCGATTATCACTATCGTTTGCAATTCAAGATAAGAACAGAGGGACAAGAACCTGTAATCACCATTTGCACAATAACTGACATTACAAACCACTATCAATAAGAATATGAACAGAACGACCACACATCCAGGAGATGTTCTGAAAGAGGAACTGGAGGCAAGAGGTATTTCGCAGAAAAAGTTCTCAGAAGTGCTGTCCGTTCCTTATACACAGCTCAACGAGATACTAAATGGCAAGCGCCCTGTTACGACTGACTTTGCTTTGATGATGGAGGTGGCTCTTGGCATCAATCCAGAGATGCTTATCAACATGCAGTCTCGTTACAATATGTCTGTCGCCAAGCAAAAGAAATCCCTTCTCGCAAGATTGGTCGACATAAAGAAAACTTGTGCAGCGGTGTTGTAACTTTGCAGCGTGGAACTAAAAGACAAGATAACTGAGCAGCCTTCGCAATTCGACCATTTGGAAAAGATGTCGGTAGGCGAAATTCTGCGGCACATCAACGAGGAAGATGCGCTGGTGGCGGAGGCTGTCCGCAAGGTTCTGCCTGAGATTCAAGCCTTTGTGGAAGCCGTCGAACCACGAATGAAGCGAGGCGGCAGGCTCTTCTATGTGGGAGCAGGAACGAGCGGACGTCTTGGCGTACTCGATGCAAGCGAACTGCCGCCGACTTTCGGACTTTCTCCTGACATCGTGATTGGCCTCATTGCAGGTGGCGACAAAGCCCTGCGTCATGCAGTCGAAAAGGCTGAGGACTTCCCTGAAAGAGGCTGGCAAGACCTGCAGAAGTTCTCTCCCACTTCAACGGATACTGTGCTTGGCATAGCCGCTTCTGGTACAACACCTTACGTCGTTGGAGCCGTCAGCGAAGCAAGAAAGCAAGGCCTCCTGACAGGCTGCATCACAAGCAATCCGCATACACCTTTGGCAGCGGCTTCAAAGTTCCCCATCGAGACCATCGTAGGACCAGAATTTGTCACGGGTTCAAGCCGCATGAAGAGTGGCACGGCTCAGAAGATGGTGCTCAACATGATTTCCACCTCCTTGATGATTCGTATGGGCAGGGTAGAAGGCAATCGCATGGTCAAGATGCAACTCACCAATGCAAAACTGGTGGACAGGGGCACCAGAATGATACAGGAATCGCTTGGCATCGGTTACGACGAAGCGCAAGAACGCCTGCTCGAACGTGGCAGCGTGGACAAAGCCCTGCACCGAGATTAGAGATTGAACTACGAATAACAGTTTTTTAAACCACGAATAACACGAATAACACGAATAGGCTACGCCTTTAGGGGCAAATTTAATTCGTGTAATTCGTGCAATTCGTGTTTAAATTAAATCCTTTTCGTGGTTTATAAAAGCCTTATTCTTCCTCGTCTGCTCTGTACTCGAGGATGTCTCCAGGTTGGCAGTCGAGGGCCTGACAAATGGCTTCGAGGGTTGAGAACCTGACGGCTTTTGCCTTACCCGTCTTGAGGATGGAGAGGTTGGCTGCTGTTATGCCAATCTTCTCGGCAAGTTCCTGTGATGACATCTTTCGCTTAGCCATCATCACATCTACATTCACTATTATACTCATGGCTCCAGATTAGATGGTTAGTTCCTGTTCTTCCTGCAATTCCTTGCCCATTAGGATAATCTGCGAGACTATCATCATCGCAAGGCCCGTGATGAGGCAGATGAAATTAGGCGTGAACCACTTGATGTCGTAGTATGCCATGTTGATGTACTGCGCGATGACCTGCGTCACGACATACGAGCGGATATATTGCCACACCCAAAAGGCTACGAGCAGGATGCCTGCCAGCTCCAGCTTCTTCGCTATACGGGCGACGAAGACTTCCTTTCGGGCGACGGAACGCAGCACTTGGAAGACGATGACAACCAACCAGCCGAGCAGCAGCACATTGGGTATAATAGAGCAGTATGTAATGATGAAAGGCTTGGACTGAGTAACGCGGTCAGCAGGAATGGCAAGGCTCACTTGCTTCATATCCACGCGGCACACCTGACCATCCACTTCGCTGAGCAAAGCATAATCCTTAGGATAATGGCGGGCTTGCACATTGACATCGATGGACATCGTCGGTTTGCTCTTTCTCCTCACACCACCCTCTATCTCTTCTGTCGTCGAGAATTCATCTGGCTCCTCGCCGAAGTAAAGTTCCTCACGCTCCTTGTCGGTAGAACTCGAATAGTTGACATGGACAAGGTCACACACGATAGCAGCCACCAACACCAGTGCCAGCACGCCGCAATACAAACGAAGTTTCTTCTTCATAACAGTAATGTTTTATTGTTAAACGATAAATAATTTCGGTGCAAAGGTAAGATGTTTCTTAATATGCTGCAAGAAAAAAGGCGATTATTTTATTGAAAAACGATAATTATTCAAGGGAAAAGCAGTCACACATTATTATATATATACAAGAAGGGCAGGCGAGGATTTTCTACGTCACTCGTTTGTCTGTTCGGAAAAATGTTGTATCTTTGTCCTCGGATAAGCATCAAAACAGAAATATTATGAAGGTTGGAGACAAAGCACCAGAGGTGCTGGGCAAGGATGAGAACGGAAAGGACATTCTTTTGAGCGATTACAAGGGTCGCAAACTTGTGCTCTATTTCTATCCGAAGGACAATACGAGTGGCTGTACGGCTGAGGCTTGCAGTCTGCGCGACCGCTATGGCGAGTTGCAAGGGGCTGGCTACGAGGTGGTTGGGGTTAGCAAAGACTCAGCATCATCCCATCAGAAGTTCAAGGAGAAGCACGCTTTGCCTTTCCCCTTGATAGCCGATGTCGATAAGAAACTCTTGGAAGAAATGGGTGCTTGGGGCGAGAAGACGATGTACGGAAAGAAGACGATGGGCACCATTCGCACGACTTTCATCATTGACGAGAACGGCATCATCGAGCAAATCTTTGCTGGCAAGCAGGTCAACACCAAGGAACATGCTGCTCAGATACTGGATAAATAACGCCAAACGAAACTAAGATGAAAAGACTGTTTTCAATAATCGTTCTGACTGCAACGGTTTTCGTTGGGGCGCAAGCGCAGACAAGCCTTGTGGGGCGCGTCTATTACCATCCCAACATCATGGCCGATGAGATGAAGAGCATGCAGAATGAGGTTGACTCGAAACTCGACGAAACCATCAAGGAAGAGATGGCCAAGGCTGAGAAGAAGAAGGGAAGACCCCTGACTGCCGAGGAAAAGACGGAAGTCAAGAAAAAAGCCGAAGAGGCTCGCAAAGTTGCAGAAGCCCTGATGAAAGGCACGAAAACAGCCATCACTGTAACCTTCAAGACTGAAAACGAGTTATCAATGCAGATGAAACTGCAGGTCGATGAGGAGGCCTTGAAGAATGCCGGAATAGGTTGGGCAAAGCGAAAAGCTCTGAAATCAGCCATTGCGCTCTTACCCTCGTCACAAAAGATGAAGTATTCCGTCAAGGATAACCTCATTATCTGCAGCGACGGCAGCGACAAAGACACCCTTACCATCTCAGCAGACGGCAAGTACCTTTACGGCAAGATGGACGAGAAGACGAAGTTCAAGCTGATGCGCAAGCAATAAGACCAATTCAAACTGAATGGCTGAAACAGAATCTAAAAGAAGCCGACGAGTAGAGTTTGAACTGCTCCGCATCCTAGCTATGGCTGGCGTGGTGATGAACCATGTCTTCAACTATGGCTTGGACATCTATGGGGACTTTCGTGTGGATGCGTCTTCACCAGTAGGAGCCCTCGTTTGGAGTGTTCTGGAAATCCTGAAACTGATGGCTTTGCCAAGCGTGAACTGCTATATCCTCATCACGGGCTACTTCATGATAGACAGGACGGAATTGCGGCTGAAGGGCATCTGGAAGGTGTGGAGCACGACCTGGTTCTATGCTGTTGGCATCTATCTGCTTTGTGTCCTTTTGAGTATCGTGCCTTTCGAGGGCAAGGAGCTCTTGCGTCATGCTACTCCGCTGCTCTCGAATGACTATTGGTTCGTCACTTCTTATCTTATCCTCTCGCTGCTCGCTCCCTTCATCGCTTGGGCACTCCAGCGCGCCTCCAAAAGGCAGTACCAAGTGGCTCTTGTGATAGGAGGTGTCATTTGCTTCCAGCCTCTGCTCGGATGGCTGCTCATGGACAAGCAGCAGGTGTTGCTCTTCATCTATCTGTTCATAATTGGAGGCTACATCAGGAAGTATGCCGACCAGGCTCTCTCGATGCGTCAAGCCGTCCTTGTCTATATCGCTACAATGATGGTGATGTTTGCCTATACGCTCTACAAAAACCATCCGCTCGAGAATACTCTGTACTCTGTCTTTGCGATGGCTTATCATGGGCTGGTGCTGCCTTTGTCTGTCGCTATGTTCTATATCGCTAAGGCTTGGCGTATAGTGAATGTTAGATTCAGGAATGCCATTCTCTGCCTTGCTCCGCTCTCTTTTGCCGTCTATATCATCCACACGCAACCGATAGTTCACAACTGGCTTTGGGCAGAGTCGGCTGAGTTGTTAAGCAGAAGCAATGTGTGTGTGTTGCCGCTGCTTTGTACCATCATCACTCTCGCTGTCTTTGCCGTCTGTGTGCTTGTCGATTACCTCCGCATTAGCCTAAGCAGGTTTATAAGGAAGACGGTAAGCTGTATTCTTTAATCTCACCTTTGCCGTGCTCCTTCATGAGACGGCGCATGCTTCCACGTATAGCGCTGCGAAGGGTCTTCTCTTTGGCTGTTAGCAAAGTGTCGGGATAGTCGATGGGCAGGATTCTGTACCCGTGGCGATAACCATTATCGGGCGGACGACTCACCCAATAGAGCGAATAGTTGTGGTCGGAGAGGACTGTCAATGTATCGTTCTTTGTGAACTCCAGTCGCACCATATAACCTCCATAAGTGTTCGGCTTGCTCTGATTGCTTACCACATTGCCCATCGACCAGGCTATCAGGTTCTGCTTGTTGTTAAGCAACTCAATAGGCTGAGCCACATGAGGATGGCCACCAATGATATGGTCCACTCCATGTTCCAGCAACCACTTTGCCATATCCTTTTGTGCCTTCGAGGGCAAGGTCTGATACTCAATTCCCCAATGCGGCAGAGCAATGATGACGTCAGGATTCATCCCCTTGGCTTTCTCCAGATCGGCAGCAATCTCCGTCGTGTCCATCAGGTTCACATAGCAAGGCTCAGGCACAGGCAAACCGTTGGTGCCATAAGTGAAGTTCAGCAGGACGATTCTGAGCCCGTCTTTCTCGATGAGGAAAGGATAGTTCTTCTCTCGCTCGCTAATGTTCCGATAGGTTCCAAGATGATAGACGCCCATAGAATCCATCATCGCCAACGTACGTTCCAAGCCTTTCCGATGCGTATCGACGCAATGGTTGTTGGCTGTGAGCATGATGTCGAAACCAGCACCCCGGGCGCCACTCAGGAAGTCGTCTGGAGCCGAGAACTTAGGGAAGCCGCTATACGGAGCACCAGCCAGCGTTGTCTCGAAATTGGCAATGGCCACATCGGCACTCTCCACCTCGTCCTTGATGCCAGCAAAGCATTCATCGTAATTATAGGAGCCGTCGGATTGCTGAGCAGCCTTGATTTGTGGCATATGTTGCATCAGGTCGCCAGCAATGAGGAGCGATAGCTTCACCTCGGCAGGCTCCATTGCAAGGGAACTGTCGGCTGCCAGGTCATCCTTCGTGCCAGCACTGTAACACGACGAGGCCGTCAGCACCATCGTCAGCAGAATAAGCGTACTGCCCATCAAGGGGCGTACGAGTTTTGTGAGGTTGGTATGCATGTTTCTTATATTCAGGAACACCACAAAGGTACAAAATAGTTTGCAAATCGTAGGTAATAGTCCATGTTTTTTTATTATTAACGCCTATTTCTTATTTTTTCTTTGTACCTTTGCGGCGCATACTATATATAATAATGTAACGAAACATGAAGATTGAAACAAAGATAACAGAGGCCGTGAAGGCCATTGTGGAAGAGCTTTACGGTCAGCAAGTGCCCGATAAGATGGTGCAGCTGCAGCAGACGAGGCCCGAGTTCGAGGGACAGATTACGCTCGTGGTGTTCCCCTTTACCAAGATGAGTCACAAGGCTCCAGACGCTACGGCGCAGGAGATTGGCGAACGTCTGCAGGAGAAGATGCCGGAAGTCATCAGCGCATTCAATGCTGTGAAGGGCTTCTTGAACTTGAGCATCAGTTCGCGCGAGTGGATAAAGTTGCTCCAAGGGATACAGGCGAACCCCAAGTTCGGCTTCCTGCCCGTCACGGACGACAGCCCGCTCGTGATGATAGAGTACTCTTCGCCCAACACCAACAAACCCCTCCACCTCGGTCACGTCCGCAACAATCTGCTCGGATGGGCTTTGGCGCAGGTGATGGAGGCCAATGGAAACAAGGTGGTTAAGACGAATATCGTGAACGACCGAGGCATCCACATCTGCAAGTCCATGCTGGCCTGGCTGAAGTGGGGCAACGGCGAAACGCCCGAATCGTCTGGCAAGAAAGGCGACCATCTCATAGGTGATTACTATGTGGCCTTCGATAAGCACTATCGCGAGGAAGTGAAGGAGCTCATGGAGAAGCAGGGTATGGACGAGGAGCAGGCTAAACAAGAGGCTCCTCTCATCAAGGAAGCTCACGAAATGCTCGTGAAGTGGGAGCAGAACGACCCAGAGGTTCGCGCTCTTTGGAAACGCATGAACGAATGGGTTTATGCAGGTTTCGACGAGACGTATAAGGCTTTGGGAGTCAGCTTCGACAAGATATATTACGAGAGCGAGACGTACCTCGAAGGCAAGGAGAAGGTGGAGGAAGGCCTCGCGAAAGGCTTCTTCTATCGTCGCGACGACGGAAGTGTGTGGGCAGACCTCACTGCGGAAGGTCTCGACGAGAAGCTCCTTCTCCGTTCCGACGGCACGAGTGTGTATATGACGCAGGACATCGGTACCGCCAAGCTGCGTTTCCAGGACTATCCCATCGATAAGATGATATACGTCGTGGGCAACGAACAGAACTATCACTTCCAGGTGCTCAGCATCTTGCTCGACAAGTTGGGCTTCAAGTGGGGCAAGGACCTCGTGCACTTCTCCTATGGTATGGTGGAACTGCCAAACGGCAAGATGAAGAGCAGGGAAGGCACCGTTGTGGATGCCGACGACCTGATTGCCACCATGATACAGGATGCGAAGGAGCTCTCGGCTGATAAAGTCAACAAGCTCGAAGGCATTACTGAGCAGGAGGCTCAGGAGATAGCTCGCATCGTGGGCATGGGTGCGCTCAAGTACTTCATCCTGAAGGTGGATGCGCGCAAGAACATGCTCTTCAATCCGGAAGAGAGTATCGACTTCAACGGCAATACAGGTCCCTTCATTCAGTACACTTACGCACGCATCAGAAGCATCCTTAGGAAGTGGAACGACGAGATATCTCTGGACGAGAAGGCTTTCGAAGTGGAGCTCGCGGAAAAGGAAATCAACCTCATCCAAAGGCTGCAAGGCTTCGAGACGGCAGTTCGTCAGGCAGGACAGGACTACAACCCGAGTTGCATAGCCAACTACTGTTACGACCTCGTCAAGGAGTACAACCAGTTCTACCACGACTTCAGCGTTCTTAAGGAAGAGGATAAAGCCAAGCAGCAAGTGCGACTCATGCTCTCGGCTGCAGTTGGTCAGGTCGTCAAGAACGGCATGGGACTCTTAGGCATCGAGGTGCCAGAAAGGATGTAGGAAGCCCCCTCCCCATCCCTCCCCCGAGGAGGAGGGAGATGTCCGCCGTGAAATTATGAATTGTGAATTATGAATTATGAATTATTAGAGGGCAAGGTCGATTTCAACGCCATTGCGGTCGATGCAGGTTGCAGTGGCAATCCTGGTGCTATGGAGTATCAGGGCGTCTATCTTGGCAACGAGCAACGCCTCTTCCACTTCGGTCCGATACAAGGCACGAACAACATCGGTGAGTTCCTTGCCATCGTTCATGCCCTCGCGCTCATCAAGAAGAACGGCTGGGACATGAAGGTCTATAGCGACAGCATCAGCGGAATGGCGTGGGTGCGGAACAAGAAAGCGAAGACTACACTGAAGCGAGACGAACAGACAGCCCAGGTGCTCGACCTCGTGATTCGTGCCGAGAACTGGCTCTGGGCGAACCCCAAGCACGCAGAAGTGCTGAAGTGGAACACAGAAGAGTGGGGCGAGATACCAGCCGACTTTGGGCGAAAGTGACCTAGAAAAGCTTAGGAGAACCTAGGAAAGATGAAGCGAAGCATACACTTTCTTGAGTACCTTTACTGTCATTTGCTTATCATTTTCCTGATAGGCAGGGTGGGGTTCGTCTTGAATAATCGCCCAATAGAGCAGCTCTCGTTTGCCGATGCAGCGGGTGTTTGTTGGCGAGGCTTTGTGGAGCACGACCTCATGGTGGCAGCCATGTTGCTTGCCGTGCCTTGGCTCATCGGGCTGCTTGCCCTGAGGCATTCAGGGTTGAGGCTGCGTGCGTGGCTCACTCCTTACTATATCCTGATGGGACTTGCCGTAGCTGCTATCATCGTGGCCGATGCTGTGATGTACGAGTACTGGCAGTTCAAGCTGGGAATGGTTGTGCTGAGTTATGCCGCTTCGCCAGAAGGAGCCACCAATAGCGTCAGCCTTTCCTACATCATCATACGCGTTTCGGCTTTCCTTTTACTTGCTTTGTGGACGATAATCCCCTGCATCTTGATGACGCCAAAGACGCTTCCGACGGGCAATTCGGAACGCCTCTGGATGCGGAACATCAGCATCATCTGGCTCTTCCTGATTGTTTCGGGAGTTCTCTGGATGCGTCAGGGTGATGTCTATACCACGAAGCCTCATCCGTCGCAACTTGCCGACCATGCTGCCGTCAATCCCGTCTATGCCTTTGCCAGCAGCATTCGTCTGACCGACAACTATGCCGGCCGCTATGATTTCCTTTCGGAGGAAGACCGCGCAGACCTCTTCAAGGGACTTTATCCGGAGCCGGCCGACGACATACAAGACACGTTGCTCAACAGGCAGCGGCCTGACATCTTGGTCGTTTTCCTCGAGGGCTTCGGCAGTCGTTTCGTGGAGGAGTTGGGCGGCATTCCTGATGTAGCACCAGGCATGAGCCGCCTCATTCCGGAAGGCATCTTTTGGGAGAACTACTACAGCAACTCTTTCCGTACCGACCGAGGCACTGTTTCTGCCTTCTGCGGCTGGTTGAGTTATACGGATCTGGGTTTGATGAAGCAAACCGAGTTCCATTCGTCGCTCCCGTCTCTTGCTCGAAGTTTAGGCAGAGAAGGTTATGAGACGGGCTACATCTATGGCGGCGCGATGACGAACATGGGCAAGGGGACATTCCTGAAGAACATGGGATTCAGAACTCTCGACCAGCAGACCCTCTCTAACTCCCCCTTAAAGGGGGAGAAACAATTGCCTGAAGAAGTCAACTCAGCTAAGGAAGCCTCCCCTTTAAGGGGAGGTTTGGAGGGGTCCTGGGGTGTTCCGGACAGCGTTGCCCTGCAGAAAGCCTGCCAGCTCATCAGCCGTTGGGAAGACGGGCATCACTTCCTGGTGGCACAGACGCTTTCGAGCCACGAGCCCTGGGATGTGCCTTATCACCGACTGGAGGACGAGAAACTGAATGCCTTCGCCTATACCGATTACAGCGTCGCCTGCATGATGGACTCGCTGCGGCAGCTTCCGCAATGGGACAACCTGCTCGTCATCATCATTCCCGACCACGGATTCCTCTACAAGCAGAGTTATAAAGACCCGGGCTTCTTCAGGGCCCCGATGCTCTGGACAGGCGGGGCCATACGCGAGCCGCGCAAGATGTCGGTCCTCATGAATCAGAGCGACATAGCGGCCACCCTGCTGTCCCAGATGGGCATCCGGCACGATGAGTATCCCTGGAGCCGCAATGTCCTGAGCCAGACCTATACCTATCCGTTCGTTTACTGCAACTATCCGGCCGGCTTACTGTTTGCCGACAGCACCGGCACAAGCATATACGACATCAACGGCGACGCCGTGATGATGGAACAACCTGCCGACGACGGCCTGCGCATCATGCGTGCCAAAGCCATCCTGCAGACCAGCTATATGCTCCGGAGAAGCCACTGAATGTGGCTTCGGCCCCACAAAGGGGAGCGAGTTTCCACTCGCGACGGAGGAAGAGCCAACGCCCTATAGGGGAATGACCAACGCCCTATAGGGGAATGACCAACGCCCTATAGGGGAATGAGAAAGCCCTTGTGGCAAGCAAAATGACAAAGAGTGATGATAAAGCAGTTCCTCGACATAGTAAAGCGGTACTTCAAGCCCTACAAGATGTACATCGTCTGGTCTGTCGTGCTCAACTTCATAGCACAATGGCTCAACGTGTTCTCCTTCGTAGTGCTCATCCCCATACTGAACATCCTCTTCAAGATAGACCAGAACGTCTATACCTACAGGGAATGGACCTGGAGCACGCTCGACAAGGACCTCATCGTGAATAATGCCTATGCCTGGGTGCAAGAACAGATCGCCACGAACGGCGCTTTCCTCACGCTCTGTCTGATGGGCGGCATCCTGGTCTTCATGACCTGCCTGAAGTGCATCGGCTACTGGGGAGCCGCCAACATCATGATGCCGCTCAGCACCGGAGTAGTGCGCGACATCCGCATGGATATGTACAATAAAGTGATGCGGCTGCCCCTCAGTTTCTTTTCTGCAGAGAGAAAGGGCGACATCATCGTCCGGATGAGTACCGACATCCAGATTGTGGAGAACTCCGTCACCTCCGCCATCTCGACACTCATCCAGCAGCCCATAGCCATCATCATCTGCTTCATCACCCTCTTCACCGTAAGTTGGCAACTGACGCTCTTCGTTCTGATTGTCACTCCACCGGCAGCCTGGCTCATGGGAACAGTAACGAAGAAGCTCAAGAGCCGTTCGGCAAAGGTTCAGGCAAGGCTGGCAGAGATTATGGCCCAAATAGAGGAAACACTCAGTGGACTGCGTATCGTCAAAGCATTTATAGCCGAAGAGAAGATGGCCAAGCGCTTCCAGTTCATCAACAACGAGTTCAGGAAAGGCACGATAGGCATGATGATGCGCATCAATGCCGCACATCCTGTGTCCGAGACATTGGGAACCATCATCATCGTGATAGTCCTCCTCTTCGGAGGCTGGCTGATACTCGAGGGCGAGGGCTTCATAGATGCCTCCACCTTCATCTTCTACATGGTCATCCTCTACAGCGTCATCAATCCCATCAAGGACTTGACCAGGCAAGCTTACATGATACCCCTGGGCCTCACCTCCATGTCGCGTATCGACTACATCCTCAAGGCCGAGAATCCCATAAAGGAGAAAGCCGACCCGAAACCCCTGCAAGGCTTCGAAGAGCAGGTGGAGTTGCGAGACGTCTCCTTCCACTACAACGAAGGTAGCGACGTGCTCCAGCACATCAACCTCACAATTCCGAAAGGTAAGACCGTTGCCCTCGTCGGACAATCCGGCTCAGGAAAATCGACGCTCGTGGACCTCATCCCACGCTATCATGATGTCTGCGACGGACAAATCCTCATAGATGGCAAAGACATCCGCGATGTCAGGATTCACGACCTCCGCGCCCTCATCGGCAACGTCAACCAAGAGGCCATCCTTTTCAACGACACCTTCCTGGCAAACATCACCTTCGGCGTGGAGAACGCTACCATGGAGCAAGTCATCGAGGCCGCTAAGATAGCCAACGCCCACGACTTCATCATGGAGACAGAAAAGGGCTATGATACCGTCATCGGCGATAGAGGGGGAAGACTCTCAGGCGGCCAGCGTCAGCGCATCAGCATAGCCCGTGCCATCCTCAAGAACCCGTCCATACTCATCCTCGACGAAGCCACCTCCGCCCTCGACACAGAGAGCGAACACCTCGTGCAGGAAGCCCTCGACCGTTTGATGCGGAGCCGCACAACAATTGCCATAGCCCATCGCCTCTCAACCATCAAGAATGCCGACATCATACATGTCCTCTACGAAGGCAAAATAGTGGAGAGCGGCCTTCACGACGAGCTTATCGCTAAAGACGGCTACTACAAACGTCTCTATGATATGCAGCAGCTGTAGCGATTGGGATTGATTCGGGAAAGCTTTGGAATCAGATTCCGGATGAACTTAATGTAGAAGATAAAGGGCATCAGGTAAAGGGCAATCAGGCACGATGTTGGCCAGATTCTCTTCTTTACCAGTTGCCACAGAATATTCCAGGTCTCTTTTCTTACGGTGGAATCAATGCAAGTAGGCCTGATATCATTGATGAAGTTCCACAAGCACTCAGCCTGTTCCCTTTCCAGTTCAGGAGTAAACATGTTCAGCATTTCCCTCCAAACAGGCAGGCATGCCAGTGCCCTCTCATCCCTACTCTTGAAAGCTGTCATGATGCTCTGCGGTCGTATGCGATAGAAGTAGGTGTCGTGTTTGCAGAAAGCAATGCGCGTGATGTGCTGTGCCAACATGAAGTTCCACATCTCATCCTCGTGAACGGCACCTTCGCGGAAGAAGAGCTGGTGCTGCAGCAGGAAGTCCTTGCTGACCAAACGGTTCCAGGCCATTACAGGAATGCCGTTCCTTCCGCCACGGCTTAGCATCATGGCTGCTATCCATTTGGGATTATCGGCATAGTCGGGGAAGGGCTTCTCCATTGTATAGCTCTTCCGCTTGGAGGTCTTGGCACCCGCTGCTATCATCTGTGCGTCGGGGTAGCACCGAGCCACCTGCATGAAGTACTCCAGACAATTTGCCGAGATTGTATCGTCGCTGTCCACAAACAGCAGATACTTGCCCTTGGCATTCATTATGCCTGTGTTACGGGCTGCAGAGAGTCCACGATTATGTTCGTGTCTGGCTATGCGGATGTCTATCTCGCCCTGGTATTCGTCCAGAAAGTCATGCACGGCCTTCATACTGTTATCCGTTCCGCAATCATCAACCAGGATACTCTCCACACCGGTGGTATATGTCTGTGCAGCAATTGACTCCAGGCATTCTATGACATACTCTTGTACGTTATAGACTGGAACAATGATAGAGATGATGGTTTCAGACATTAGACCCAGTTATTTCATGGATAGATAGATGAATAGTGATGCCATCGCCGTGGACAAGACCGTAAGCAGCATTGCAAGGATGCGAATCTGCTTACGCCTGCTCTTGGCCTTTTGTTTTTGCTGATAGGCATAGATGTTCATCTCCAGCATCTCTTGCTCTTCCTCATCTGGAATGGTCACCAACGGGTCTTCCTTCAGCCAGGTGTCGTAAAAGCTTAGGTTCTTGCCGTATGAGTTATCCAGCAGCTTGACTGGCAGACCTAGCAGCAGGCGCAGTATGGCTACGTGCAGACGCGTTGAATAGACTATCTTGTACTGCGACACGAACTGCACGCCCTCTTGGATTCGCTCGGGCAGAAATGTTGTCCTGAAGTATGCGTCACTCTGCGCTGCTGCATGACTCCTTAGGTATCGCCTGGCCGCTCGCCTTGTCTCTATGAGATTCGGCCAATCTCGGACTTCTATCTCGGCGTGCGTATGATTACCGATGAATCGACCCGTCGGCGCTTCTTTATCTTCCCTCAATAGTAACAGGCTTCCTCGAGAAATAGCTCTCTTCTTTGCTAACAGTGTTTCTCTGTCTATACAGAAGGCCATATCCGGCAACGTCAGCAACTGTCTCTGGAATCCCTTCTGCTTCAATAACTCTGCCGAATGGTGGTCGCGTACGCATACGGTTAACTGTTGATGTCTGTTCAGCCTCTTGACATCCTCTTCAAAGGTGGCTTCCGACTCGTAGTATACGGTCTGCGGCAGTATGATGATGCGATTACCTGGATAGCTCTCTATGACTCGGAGTCGAAATTCCTGATGGCTTCGCCAGATATCACCAAAGTTTCCTCCTCCTAGTAGTAGTATTGTACAGTCTTTTGGAAGCGGACGGAAGTGGAATGTCCTCTGGCTATGCCTGCCAAGACACTTGCTTGATATGCCTTTCAGGAAGTCCTCCGTGCCCTTCCATATCAGATTGTCGCCGATATTGCTGTAATAGGGGAGGTCCAAGAGTATGTAATCGCTCGGGATGAGTGGCGTGAGTGACTGCCTGACGAGACGGTTCAACTGCTGACATGTGCCTTCTGTCTTCGTTTTCATATGATATGATAGGTGAGATTACGCAGGTTGGCTTTGATTTTCTTCCATAATGTGTATTCTGTGTTGCTCTCCTTTAGCTTGGATGACATAAATGATTTCATCTCCGGCTGCCTGTTACGTAACTGTGCATATGTAGGCGTGCTTTGCGATGGTATGTCTCCAAGTACTATCAGGGAGTGCCCGTTGTAACAATGGTGCTCCTTACAGCAGTTCCCTATTGCTCGGAAGGGTATCGGTCTGGAGATGTCCCTGAAGATGTCTGTCCGGTAATACGACCTGTAGCACTGCTTCATTTTACCTGTTGCCAAGTTTACGCAAAACGACCAATCACCAGCATAGCAGAATTCTCTTCGCTTATGTCCGAAGATGGTTAATTTATAATCAAAGAGTGCGGAGTCGAATGTTTTCCAAGTGTCTATGTAATTCTGTCTTGACAGCTGTGTCAGCATGGGCAATCTGTTTTTAGTCCTCTCGTCTCTTGCTATGGTAACATGATTGGGCGCTCCCAGTTCCGCTATGGCTCGCTGCTTTATTTCGTCTATATATGGTACCATGTCATCAGAGGGAGTGAGCTCAAGCGTAAATGAACATCCTGCATCTCTCACTTTTCGAATATTATTAAAGAAGACATCAAACAGGCCTCTCTGCTTGAACTCCAAATAGTGGTACGAGAATTTAAAGAACAGATGTTTCTTCAGATGGGCGGGGAAAGAAGCAATATCATCAAAGCGCTTGGAAATAGTTCCGTTTGTAACTATCATTACGTAATGCCCTTCTTCCAGAAAGGCTCTTGCGTATTCAACAACTTCTTTTGCAAGCAAAGTCTCTCCTGCTCCACATAAATTTATAAGACAGACTCCTCCTAATCTTTCTTTTGATAGTGCTTTTCTTACATGTTCGGGAGTATATCTGAATTCTGGCAAAGGACCTTCGAATAGCCGATGTTGTGTTATGTAACAATATGAACAACGTAATGTGCATGTTGTTACAGGAACATGGCATTCTATATATCTTTTTATTTTGTCCATTTTTCTATGCGGAATTATTAGTGCAAAGGTAGTGAATTTTTAGAGAAAGTCATTTAATGAATGCAAATATTTGTGTATTGTCAGTTTTTTCCCTACCTTTGTACATAAATTGAGTTAGATTTGAAGAAGATTGCTGCACTTACCATGGTTCGTAACGATGAATTCTTCCTACACAAGTGGGTAGAATACTACGGACGTGAATTAGGTAGGGAGAACCTATATATATATTATGACGGGGAAGATCAGGCTATTGCCGACTTCTGTCATGGTACTAATGTCTTTGTACATCCAAAGATTGGCACGCATGTGGTGAGTGCAGAGAAGGAGCGACTGAAGTTCCTCTCAGAGCAGGCTGCCGCTCTCTTTACCAAAGGATATGACTTGGTAATAGGCGTTGATGCTGATGAGTACATTGTGGCAGACCCTAAGTTGGGATGCGGCCTCAGAGCGTATCTATCTGCCCAGGATATTGATGTCAGCCTTTCTCCCTTAGGACTTGACTTTGGCCAGAAGTTGGGTCAGGAGGGTGACCTCTCTCTCTCGCAGCCATTCCTTGTTCAGCGGCATTATGCGCAGATAGGCACACGATACACTAAGCCTTCCATTATTGCCAAGCCTTGCCAATGGGGCAGTGGTTTCCATCGTATTAAGGGACATAACTTTCATATTGCCAAAGATTTGTACTTGTTCCATTTCGGTTATGCCGACAAGAAGATTCTGGATAAAAGGCTTGGCGATGCTGACCGTGTGGCGCAGGGATGGAAGAAGCATATATACAAGCGTGGACGTACCATCCGATATGTTACTGAGAAGAAAGCATACGACTTTGACCGATGGACCCGTTTGGCCCGCATCTGTCAGACTTGGTGCAGACTCCCTTATGCCTTGAACAAGCCTGCAATGTTCGAATTGAAGATTGTTGTCGAGCTACCGCAGAGATTCCGTGAGGTGCTTTAGGGCTAAAACCTAAAACTATCGTTGGCCGTCTAATAACTCCTCTACAAACTGAGTGATTCGAGCAAATATCTTGTCCGTTACCTGATCCAGTGCGTAGAAGCAGGCAAAGCAGACTGTGCTGCCTGGCTTGGTAACCCTGCGCAATGTCCATTCCAACTGCATCATTCCCTTTCTGTGATAATACCGCATCAGCACTGGGCGAACGGGCCGGAGATGCAATCTTCCTTCATTCCACAACTGCATGTAGCATAGTTCGTCGCTGCGGAAATGCTCTTTGCTGCGGAACTTGTTGCGTATGTTCTGTACCAGATAGTCAGGATGAGACTCGTAGAATTGTTGCAAGGTGCTTCGCAACAAAGGGTGGGGTGTATGTGAGAGGCGGATGAAGATGTGCTTATTGCCTGTTATCTCGGCTGCCTCCATCATTTGCCGGATATGATTGACCTGGCAGGAACGGCCTACAAGATGCTTAAGGGAGAACCAGGCCTTGGTCAGGCGGAGAGAGGCCTTATGCCCGTGACAGTTGATATGCCCTTTACTGGGGAAGAATACTTCGGGACTGATGCTGCGGCAGACTAGCAGGTCGTCATTGAAGTAGATGAAGTGCTCGCTTAGGCCCGGAATTCTCCAGAGCAATGCCTCGATGCTCAGCGAGTTGAAGGTAGGCAGGTACTGCTCGTATCCGCTGAAGATGACGCTATGGTCTATAATCTCTACGGGTATTCGGCTCTCTACCTTAGGGTCTTGGCCATCTGTTACGATGAAGATGCGGTTAACCCATGGCATGAACTTGTTGATGGAACGTATGCACCAGTGTATCTCCCCTCGGTTGGCATAGCGTGTAGGGGCGGCTATATCCTTAGCGCCTGCTTCCTCGGGCCGGACATATACAGCCCTCTTGGCATTCAGCACAGGATCGTTCCCGTCCACCCAGGTGACGACAGCGTCTATGGGGAAATGTTGGTCGGCCTTCATCTCTGTCTTATTTTGCTACGCCACCTGTTGTGCGACCAGAGCCAGAGTTCGGGCTGGCGTCGGATGGTTTGTTCCATTTTGTGCCAGAAGTTTTGCGACAGTGGATAGCGGCTGTTGGCTTCTTCTTCGTTGGGAATCATTTCGCGGAAGGTGAGTCTGTAATGTCCGCGGGATGGTTTTTCGACGTCGAGATAGATGAGTTCCGCATTGGCTTTTCTGGCTATTTCTTCTGCGCCAGGGATGTACCATGTCTGTTGGTTGAGGAACATGATGCTGTCCTTCGCTTTCCTGTCGGGGCGTTGGTCTTGTATGAAGCCGCAGAGGAAGGGCTCTCCTTTGGCATGCCATTGGAGCAGAGTCCTGACGGTTTGTGACATTTCTATTTGTGTGGTGTTCCAGCGGCTGCGGATTTCGTGCATGAGCGAGGCGAAGTAGGGGCTCACGATTTGCTTGTAGATTTCGCAGGTTTTCTTGGGTGCTTTGTATCGTACACTGACTTCCTGATACCATTCCCAGCAGCCGAGGTGGCCGAGGAGCATGAAGACGTTCTTTCCTTCGGAGGCGATTCTCTCAGGCAGTTCGCAATTAAGGATTTCCACGCGGCGGAGCATTTCCCGGTCTGAGATGTGGAGGCATTTGAAGGCTTCTATGAAGACGTCGCAGAGGTTCCGGTAGAACTTCTTCTCTATGCTCAGGATTTCCTCCTCGTTCTTCTCGGGGAAGGAGTTGCGGAGGTTCTCGCGGACGAGTCGGCGCCTATACCTTATTATATAATATAGGATGGGGTAGGCGAGGTCGCTCAGCAGATACAAGACTCCGAGAGGCAGCCTGGCCAGGAGCCTCATCAGGTGGTGTTTCTTCTTTGTCCCGTTCTTGTTCACTATGTTTGTCTGTCAGTTCAATCGCAAAGGTACGAAATAAAGTTTAAAGTTGAGGGTTTAGGGTTTAAAGTTTTTACTTTCGACGAGGAAAAGTGGCGTAATGGGGTGATTTGAGGAGCAAGCAGGGCTGCCAAATGTGTCTGGCAGCCCTGCTTTGTGTTAAGGGTTCAGGTGTTGAGGTCGCCTGTCGAAGGTCGCCTCTTCAGTGTTGTTTTGAGTCTTTGGATGGCTTGCTGATGGAGGGTTGATGCTCTGGAGATGCTGATGCCCATCGTGGCGGCAATTTCCCTGAGGCTGAGGCTTTCGCATCCGATGCCGTAGTACATCCTGACGACTTGCCGCTCCTGATGGGTGAGGCGCTGCAGTGCGTCGTCGATGTACCTTTGCAGGCCGATGCGGAGGATGTCGTCGTCCTCGTCAACTTCTCGATAGGTCTCGTCCTGCAGGCTATCGGTCGTCGGTGTGCGATGAATGGCTCGGAGCATCATCTTCCTGCACCAATAGCTGGCATAGGTAGCGAAGCGGCACCCGAGCTGTTCGTTGTAGCGCGTGGCGGCCTCGCACAGCCCGAGGCATCCTTCCTGCCGCAGGTCTTCCAGGCTTACGCCGCAGTCTTTCAGTCTCCATGCCATCGCGTATGCCAGAGGCATGTGGCTGATGACGAGCAGACGGCAATCGTTGTTGAGGCTTGCCATCTTGTTTTCGTTTGTTTCTTGTCTCATTTTCTGTGAGTGTTTAATAGGTTTGAAAATGAGACAGCCGGCTGTCCTTTACTTTTGAATTCGAAGGCAAAGGTACAGCAAGATGAGCGAAGGGAGAAAGGAATACAAGTTTTACAAGCGCTTGTACAAGATGTAAAAATGCGGCACAGGGGAAAGGCAAGTCCGGCGTGGAGGAAGAGCCAACGCCCTATGGAGGAATGACAAACGCCCTATAGGGGAATAATCAACGCCCTATAGGGGAATGACAAACGCCCTATAGGGGAGTTTCCGAAGAGCGCTAAGACCTTGACAGAGGAATAACGAAGGGTATTCAGACCCCTTCCTTTCTGATGAGGAAAAGCTTGTCGCCTCGGCGCACTTTCGTTTCGATGGGAATGCTGATGTGCCAGCCTTGCTGAGCTGTCTGGACGTGTTGGAGGTCGTAGCGAATCTCGCTGACTGTGGCTCGCAGGGCGCCCGTGGTCGGTCCCGTAACGAGGATTTCGTCGCCGACACTCAGTTCGCAAGCCTCAATCTTGAACTCGGCGACTTGCAACTTGGAATAATATCTAACGGTTTTTCCGCAGTAAACCTTCTTTTCGGTGGCTTTCGAACCGTGACAATCGTTCCATTCCGCGATGGTCTTGCCCAGGTAGTAGCCGTCCCAGAAACCGCGATTGAAGACGCGTGCCAAACGTTCGTCCCACTCGTCGAGCCTTTCGAGGAATGCCTCCCGACCTTTTTCGGGAGTCGTCAAAGTGTCGATGGCTTCGCGATAACAGCGCACAACCGTATCGACGTATTCAGGCCCTCGAGCACGTCCCTCTATCTTGAAGACACGAACCCCTGCATCGATCATTTTATCGATGAAATGGATGGTTTTGAGGTCTTTGGGCGACATGATGTACTTATTCTCGATGTCGAGTTCGGTGCCCGTCTCCACGTCTGTGACCGTATAGCGTCGGCGGCACAATTGCATGCATTCGCCTCGGTTGGCGGAACGTCCCCAATTGCTCTGGCTCAAGTAGCACTTGCCGCTGATGGCCATGCAGAGAGCACCGTGGCAGAACATCTCGATGCGTACCTGCTTGCCGCTGGGACCGCAGATGTTCTCAGCCTCGATGGCCTCGTGAATAGCCTTCACCTGCTCCATATTCAGCTCGCGAGCCAGCACCACCACGTCGGCAAACTGCGCATAGAAACGGAGCGCTTCGACATTGCTGATGTTGAGTTGCGTGCTGAGGTGTACCTCCTGGCCCACCTCCCTGCAGTAGAGCATCACAGCCACATCGCTGGCAATCACCGCACTGATGCCTGCCTCGTGCGCCGCATCAATAATCTGTCGCATCAGCTCCAAGTCCTCGCCATAGATGATGGTGTTGACCGTCAGGTAACTCTTGATGCCGAATCGGTGCGTCTCCTCAGCAATGCGGCGCAGGTCGTCGATGCTGAACGTGCTGGCCGAATGGGCGCGCATGTTCAGGTTCTCTATGCCGAAGTAGATGCTGTTAGCCCCCGCCCGTATGGCCGCCGCCAAACATTCCGGCGACCCCACAGGAGCCATTATCTCCAAGTCATAATTCATAAGTCACAAATCATAGTTATGGCTGCAAAGTTACAACTTTTTCACACATTGCGCAAAATTATGAATTATGAATTATGAATTATGAATTAATTGTCGTACCTTTGCAGCCGCAAACTTAGAAATGTGGATAGATTTGGGCTGCTTGCAACCACAGTAAAAAATGCTAAAAGGAGGATGAACGCTTGTCGCCTCGCGCATTTGTGCCCGACTTCTTTCCCCATACATTATTAATTATATAAAAAAATTAATTCTATTATGGGTTATCTGTTTACATCGGAGTCCGTCTCCGAAGGCCATCCTGATAAAGTGGCCGACCAAATCAGTGATGCTGTGCTCGACAAACTGCTCGCCTTCGATCCCGAATCGAAGGTGGCGTGCGAAACTCTCGTAACAACCGGACAAGTCGTCCTGGCCGGAGAAATCAAGACACAAGCCTACGTTGACCTTGGGCGCATTGCGCGCGAGGTCATCAACCGCATCGGATACACCAAGAGCGAGTATATGTTCGAGGGAAACAGCTGCGGTGTCCTCTCTGCCATACACGAGCAAAGTGCCGACATCAACCGAGGTGTGGACCGCTCGGACCGTGCTTCACAAGGTGCCGGAGACCAAGGCATGATGTTCGGCTACGCAACGAACGAGACCGACAACTACATGCCCCTGAGCCTCGACCTCGCCCATCGTCTGCTCCAGACACTTGCCGAAATACGTCGCGAAGGCAAGGTGATGACCTATCTCCGCCCAGACGCCAAGAGTCAGGTCACTATTGAATACAGCGACGAAGGCATCCCCCAGCGCATCGACACCATTGTGATCAGTACGCAGCACGACGAGTTCGACACCGACGAAGCCATGCAGAAGCGCATCGCCAGTGATGTGAAGGAATTCCTCATCCCAAGAACGCTTGCCAGCATAGGCTCCGACCGCATACGAAGCCTCTTTGATGACCGCATCAAATACTACGTCAACCCGACCGGCAAATTCGTGATTGGCGGTCCTCACGGCGATACAGGTCTCACGGGCCGGAAGATTATCGTCGATACTTATGGTGGCAAGGGCGCTCATGGCGGCGGTGCTTTCAGTGGCAAAGACCCTTCCAAAGTCGATCGCTCGGCAGCCTACGCCGCTCGTCACATCGCAAAGAACATGGTGGCGGCTGGTGTGGCAGACGAGATGCTGGTACAGCTCAGCTATGCCATCGGCGTGGCAGAACCCGTCAGCATCTACGTCAATACCTACGGCAAAAGCCATGTCAGCATGACAGACGGCGAGATTGCCGAGAAGATAAAGGACATCTTCTCACTCACCCCATATGCCATCGAGCAGCGACTCAAACTGCGCAATCCCATCTACGAGGAGACCGCAGCGTACGGACACATGGGCCGCGAGCCACGCATCGTCACAAAGCGTTTCGAATCCCTCTACAGAGACACGAAGGAGGTAACCGTCGAACTCTTCACATGGGAAAAGCTGGATTACGTGGAAAAGATTAAGGCAGCCTTCGCCCTATAACTATGAATTATGAACTATGAACTATGAATTCTAAAGAAACAAAGATAGCCGTTTACTGTGCCAGCAGCACGCAGATAGACGAGTGCTACTTCAAGGATGCTCGCCGACTGGGGAACCTGATGGCCGACAAAGGCATAACTCTGGTCAACGGTGCTGGCAACATGGGTCTTATGGCAGAGAGTGCCGACGGATGCCTCGAGAAGGGTGGCAAAGCCATCGGTGTCATCCCTACCTTTATGATAGGCGAGGGTTGGTGCCACAACGGTATGACGCAGATCATCGAGACTGCCGATATGCACGAACGCCAAGCAAAGATGGCAGAGATGACCGATGCCGGAATCTTCCTTCCAGGCGGTTGCGGCACCTTTGCCGAACTGTCGGAACTCATCACCTGGAAGCAGTTGGGACTCTACCTGAAGCCCATCATCTTGCTCAACACTAAGGGGTATTTCGACTCCCTGCTGAATACGTTGCACCAGGCCATCACGGAGAACTTCATGCGCCCAGTGCATGCCGACATCTGGAAGGTGGCTCCGACACCCGAGGAAGCATTGAGGATGGCTCTGGAAACACCTTTGTGGGACACAAGCATACGTCGTTTCGCTAAGATATGAACGAAGTCGATACGCTCAGTTTGGCTGACTCCCTTGTCTTGGAAGGTGCAGATTCTCTGGTCTTGCAGGACACGATAGCGGAGCGCCTGATACCCTACGATGACGGAGGCCTCGTGAAGGGCGACAGTGTGTTGCACGCTGAAGTGCCCTACAGACCATGGGGCTTTGCTGCAACCTCTACGCCGTTTCGCATTCGTCACGAGGGTTGGAGCGGATTGCTGCTGCTTTTGTGCCTGATTCTTGCTGCCAGCCTTATGTTGCGACTCAGCAAGAAGTTCAAGGAGACGCTGAGTGGCGTGTTCTTTCCTATACCAGGGAAGAAGGACGAACCTCTTGTGGACGATCCGCTTCGCTACTCAACCCGACTTGTCGCCGTAGCCTTGCTGTCGCTTTCAGCTACGATGGTGACCTTCACCTACACGCAGTATGCGGTCGATTACTACCCGTTCCAGGAGACGCCCTACATCCTTTTCGGCGCCATCCTTCTGCTTTGGATAGTCTATTTCCTGCTGAAGCGAATGATGAGCAGCTTTGTGAATTGGGTGTTCTTCCGTAAAGAAAAAATCTTTACAATGAACAGGGCTTACACTTTCATCTATGTGGTGGAGGCGCTGCTTGTGCTTGTCTTGGCGATGGCAGTGGTGTATATGCCTGTTCCTCACGAAGAGGTGTTGATTTCGTCGCTGTGTCTTGTCCTTTTTGTCAAGTTATTGCTCCTTTTTAAGACATATCAGATATTTTTCCCGAAAATGTATGGCACTTTGCATTTAATTGTGTACTTTTGCACACTTGAATTGATACCGTTGCTTGTCTTGCAGCAGGTTTTGACATATGCGGACTATCTCTCGGTGATAAAAATATAGCAGAAAAAATACGACAAACGATGATTAAGAAGATACTTATCTCGCAGCCGGAACCAACGTCGGCTAATTCGCCTTACTATGACATTGCGAAGCGTCATAATGTTGAAATAGTATTTCGTCCTTTCATCAAGGTTGAGCCGCTCACTCCAAAGGAGTTCCGTGCGCAGAAGATATCCATTCTGGAGCACACCGCTGTCGTGTTTACTTCGCGTCTCTCCATTGACAATTTCTTCTTACTTGCCAAGGAGATGCGCATCCCTATTCCTGAGGACATGAAGTACTTCTGCATCACTGAGACTGTAGCGCAGTACATCCAGAAGTATGTCCAGTACCGCAAGCGCAAGATCTTCTTCGGGACGACCGGTAAGGTTGACGATTTGGTTCCCTTGATGGCGAAGCACAAGTCGGAGCGCTACTTTATCCCGTTGAGCGACGTACACAATCCTGTCTTTGGCCAAATGCTGGACAGCAAGAACATCAAGCATTCGGATGCCATCATGTATCGCACGGTCAGCAATGACTTTGCCGAGGGTGAGCCGTTCGACTATGATATGCTGATCTTCTTCAGTCCCAGCGGTGTGCAGTCGTTGAAGAAGAACTTCCCGAACTTCGAGCAGGGCGATATCGTCATCGGCACACTTGGTCCCACTACGGCCAAGGCTGTTCGTGATGCCGGTCTGCGTCTCGACATCGAAGCTCCCTCTCCTCAGTATCCCAGCATTTCCTCTGCCATCGACGACCATCTGCGCAAGGTAAATGGCTGATTTAGCCCTTCACACGCTTCCTAAAGAGGAGCGCCTCTGCAGCCGGAAGGCTTTGGAGGAGCTTTTCGGCGGTGGCCATCAGTCGGTCTCTGCCTTTCCCATTCGTGCGGTCTATATGCCCAACGAAGTGGGGGTAGTGCGCGTCATGGTCTCCGTCAGCAAGCGCTACTTCAAGCGGGCGGTGAAGAGGAACCGCATCAAGCGCCAGCTTCGCGAAGCCTATCGCCTGCAGAAAGAGCTGCTCCAGCCTCTGACGGGTGGTCTCGACATAGCCTTCCTGTGGACCAGCGACGAGCAGTTGCCCACCGAGAGGGTGTTCCAGAAGATGCAAACCCTGTTGCAACGTATCCATGAAAGTGTTTCGGCCGATTCGTAAAGCGACGGACTTGCTGACGTGGTTGCTCATCATGTTCGTTCGTCTGTACCAGCGGTTCATCTCTCCGCTGACGCCTCCGTCGTGCCGCTACACGCCCACCTGCAGCCAATATGCAGTGGAGGCCTTGCGGAAATACGGACCTTTCAAGGGACTGTGGCTTGCCGTGAAGCGTCTGCTGCGCTGCCATCCCTGGGGCGGAAGCGGATATGATCCGGTGCCGTAGGCAGGGTGATTCAACGCCCTATAGGGGAATGACTGGCGCCCTATAGGGGAATGACCAACGCCCTATAGGGGAATGTGCAACGCCCTATAGGGGAATAAAACAGACTATGACCTACATCGATTTCCATACGCATCAGGTTCCTGCCGAGCAGGACGTCGTAGCCGTCGTTGACGGGCGCGACACGTGGGGCATCCACCCATGGAGGGCGGACCAGAAGCAGTCTGTCCCCGACCTTTCGGCCAAGTTGGCCATCGGGGAATGTGGCCTCGACGCATTGAAGGGACCGTCGATGTCGGTGCAGGAAGAAGTGTTCGTCCGGCAAGTCAGCCTAAGCGAAGAGTTCGGGAAGCCGCTCATCATCCATTGCGTGAAAGCCATCGAACGCCTGCTCCACTTGCGTAAGTCTCTGAACCCCAAGCAGTCCTGGATGCTCCACGGCTTTCGTGGCAAACCCCAGCAACTGCGTTCGCTCGTCGATGCAGGCTTCTTCGTCAGCTTGGGCCCCCAGCATAATGAGGAGAGTTTGCTGCTCTGTCCTGCGGAACGCCTTATGCTTGAGACAGATGCCGACGCAGAGTCCTCAATCAAGGAAATATATAATAATGTGGCACAAAAAAGAGGCCTCGACCTGACGAATTTGTGCTCCTTGATGGCCGAAAACTATCGTACTTTCTTCCAAAAAGAGCCTCATCTTTGACAAAACACCTTTGATGTGTGTTAAAAAGGTTTATAAAGGGTACTTTTCTCCGTTTTTTTTTGTACCTTTGCCCGCAAAATATAAACAAACACATCATGGATTTCAATAGAATTACCGCTGCAGAAGCAGCAGCCCTTGTCCAAAATGGACAAACAATCGGCCTGAGTGGTTTCACACCAGCAGGCGTCGCAAAGTGTACTCCGGCAGAGATTGCCAAGAAAGCAGTAGCAGAACATGAAGCCGGACGACCCTTTAAAATCAGTGTCTTCACAGGTGCCAGCACCGGACAGAGTTGCGATGGTGACCTCTCGAACGCGATGGCCATCGACTTCCGAGCACCCTACACCACCAATCCCGACTTCCGTAAGAACGTCAACCAGAACACGCTGAACTACTCCGACCTCAACCTCTCGAACATGGCAACCCAGATTCGTCAGGGATATCTCGGGCAGGTGAACTGGGCTATCATAGAGGCCTGCGCCCTGGAGAAGGTGGGCAACAAAGCCCGCATCTACCTCACGGCAGCCGGCGGCATCAGCCCCACCGTGTGTCGCCTCGCTACGGAAGGCATCATCGTGGAGCTCAATGCGTTCCACAGCCCCAACAGTAAGGGTATTCACGACGTTTATGAAATAGAGGATCATCCCTTCCGCACGCCCATCATGATTACCAAGGCCAGCGACCGCATCGGTAAGCCTTACGTCGAAGTGGACGCCGACCGCATCGTTGGCGTAGTGGAATGTAACGTTCCCGACGAGGCTCGCAGCTTCAAGGACCCAGACCCCATCACCACTCAGATAGGTCAGAACGTGGCAGACTTCCTGCTGCTCAACCTCAAGAAAGGCCTCATCCCGAAGTCTTTCCTCAATCTGCAGAGCGGTGTAGGCAGTGGTGCAAATGCCGTCCTGGGCGCCCTCGGACAGTGCCCCGAAGTGCCTAACTTCAACATCTATACAGAAGTGTTGCAGGACGCTCCCGTAGGCCTGATGAAACAAGGTCGCGTGCTCTCGGCATCGGCCTGCTCTCTGACGGTCACCAACGAGTGCCTCCTCGACATCTACGACAATATAGACTTCTTCAAGGACAAGCTCGTGTTGCGTCCCTCAGAGATAAGCAACTGCCCCGAAGTCATTGCCCGTCTGGGTGTCTGCGCACTCAACACAGCCATCGAGTGCGACCTCTATGGCCACGTGAACAGTACCAAGATATGCGGCACAAAGATGATGAACGGCATCGGCGGCTCGGCAGACTTTGCAGCCAACGCTTATCTGACCATCTTCACTTGCGGCTCCACAACCAAGGGCGGCGCAATCTCAAGCATCGTTCCCTTCGCCAGTCATATCGATCATACCAACCACTACATCGATGCCGTCATAACGGAGTACGGTGTGGCCGACCTTCGTCATAAGAGCGACATGCAGAAGGCACAGGAACTCATCAAGGTGGCTCATCCCGACTACCGTCCTATGCTGCAGGATTACCTCAAGTACGCAGAGAAACGTGGCGGTCACACCCATCACGAGCTCTCTGCTGCCTTCGCCATGCACGACACCTTCCTGCGCAAGGGCGACATGCATCTGACCGATTTCTCAGAGTATATCAAGTAAGCTCCATCTCGTCTCTTTTTACGATGAACTACGAGTGGAGTTATAATCCGCCTTCCGACGCACAGCTGAAGCTTGCGGGGGAAATGGCAGAGGAGCTGAAGATAAACCCTGTTCTGGCACGGGTATTGATTGCCCGCGGCATAGACAGTGTGCAGGAGGCACGTAAGTTCTTCCGTCCTCAGCTCACCGACCTGCACGACCCCTTCCTGTTTCAGGATATGCAGAAGGCTGTGAACCGTCTCAACGAAGCACTTGGGCGCAAGGAACGCATCCTCGTCTATGGTGACTACGATGTGGACGGATGTACTGCCGTAGCCTTAGTTTATCGCTTCCTCCAGCAGTTCTATAGCAACATCGACTACTACATCCCCGACCGAAACGAAGATGGGTATGGTGTCTCCCGCAAGGGTGTGGACTATGCCCAGGAGACGGGCGTCGGTCTTGTCATCGTGCTGGATTGCGGCATCAAGGCTATCGAAGAAGTCGCCTATGCCAAGGAAAAAGGCATCGACTTCATTATCTGTGACCATCATGTGCCTGGCGAAGAATTGCCACCAGCTGTGGCCATTCTCAATGCCAAGCGCTTTGATAATACCTATCCCTACGAGCACCTGTGTGGTTGTGGCGTAGGATTCAAACTGATTCAGGCTTTTGCCATCAACAACGGCATAGAGTTCTCAAGCCTCATCCCACTGCTCGACCTGTGCGCCATCAGTATTGCGGCAGACCTCGTACCCATCATGGGCGAGAATCGCATACTGGCTTATCATGGCTTGCGACAGCTTAACAGTTCCCCAAGCATAGGCGTGAAGGCCTTGATGGAGATATGTGGGCTGACCAACAAGGAAATATCCCTTGGGGACATCATCTTTAAGATTGGACCTCGCATCAATGCCTCCGGACGTATGCAGACCGGCAATGAAGCTGTGGCCCTCCTCATTGAGAAGGATCAGCAGGCAGCGGGGAAGCTGGCAGAGCAAATAAACGAGTACAACGAGCAGCGTAAGGACTTGGATAAGTCGATGACGGAAGAAGCGAACCGCATCGTCAAGACGCTGGAACATCGGCACGAACACAAGTCCATCGTCCTGTTCAATGAGGAATGGCATCGCGGCATTATCGGCATCGTGGCCTCGCGTCTGACGGAAGTCTTCTACAAGCCCAGCGTTGTCCTCACTTGCAATGACGACGGAATGGCGACTGGCTCGGCACGAAGCGTACCGGGGTTTGATGTCTATAAGGCCATAGAGAGTTGTGCCGACCTCCTCGAGAACTTTGGCGGACACACGTATGCCGCGGGCTTAAGCATGCCGGCGCAGAACATTCCCGAGTTCCGCAGAAGGTTCGAACAATATGTCCAGGAGAACATACAGCCTGAGCAGGTGAATGCCATCCTCCGCATCGATGCAGAGGTTGACTTCCGCGAAATCAACCGTCGCATTGTCTCTAACCTCAAGCGCTTTGCACCTTATGGTCCCGACAACCCAAAGCCCCTCTTCTGCACCCGTCAGGTCTATGACTACGGCACCAGTAAGGTGGTGGGTCGCGACCAGGAGCACATCAAGCTGGAACTTGTGGATTCCAAGAGCAGCAACGTGATGAATGGCATTGCTTTTGGCCAGAGTTCGCAGGCTCGCTACATAAAGACTAAGCGCGCCTTCGATATTGTCTATCACATCGAGGAGAACAGCCACAAACGAGGCGAAGTGCAGCTGCAGATTGAGGACATCAAACCACAGGAAGAGGTGACGCCCTAAGGGATCTCTAGAACGCTTGTCCTGCTCTTACTTAATGGCTTTATAATGTGCTTTAGCCTCAGCTCGAGAGACGAGGTTAAAGTGCCACCATTCTGTCTTTAATGGAATGAATCCGGCTTCTTTCATTACCTTGCGGAGCAATTCTCTGTTCTTCTTTGCTTCGGAGGTAATGATGTGTTTGGCAACGAGGCCGGCTTCGTCGTCAATATGAGCGTAGGGCCCAAGGAAATCCACCTGTGTGCCCATGTCGAGGGTATCGCCTGTGGCAGCCTTGCAAAGCGTGATATCGACGGCGAGCACGTTCCACATCTTCTGCTGAACGCTCATCGGACGCGTTGCATCATAGATCTTCAGGCTCAGTTCCGGCCTGAGTTTCTTCAGGGCCTGTTGAGCCTTTGCCACTGCGGTAGCAGCCTTTGGGTGAAGATATGCTTCGCGAAGGTCGGTGTAGAGCACCTTGCCGGTGAAGTTGTCGGGCCGGCTGTACATCAGACTTACTTGAATCGTGCTATCGACGGACAGGATATCGACCAATCCCTGCTGCGCCATCCGCTTTGCCGTCGCGCTCTGTTGGGCGAAGCAACCCGCCCATACCAGCAACATAGCCAGCGAAGCAATCAGCTTCTTCCATTCTTCATTCTTCATTTTTCGTTCTTCATTTTGTAAAAGCGCACGTAGTCTATCTGGTAGCGGTACGGCAGTTCCTTCGGATTGATAGGGCCTACCCAGTCGCCTCCCAGCTGCATATCGAGCAAGAGGTACATCGGCCTGTCATACGGAAACTGTCCAGGTCCGTGCTCTGGCTCTTTACGATAGGTGAACGTCAACTTGTCGTTGATGAGGAAACTGACGCTATCTTCATAAAGCACCACGCTATAGACGTTCCAGTCGCCTTTCTTGATGGGCGCCGTGTAGTGCCAGTTCTGAGTCTTTCGCTTTTCGTGGTCGTACTCGGTAATGGCCGAATGAATCGTCTGATGCGCGTAGTCATCGTAGTTCAGCCTTTCCATGATGTCGATTTCCCCATCGTGAGGCCATCGCCCGTCGGGCAGTAGCCAAGCAGCTGGCCAGGCTCCCGAGGCATCGTCTGTCTTCAGGCGGACATCCACTCTGCCCCTCTGGAAGTAAACCCTGTCTTTTGTATAGACGCCGCCAGTCAGGAAGTGGGCCGTGTCTTCGGGCAGGAAGTCGTTCACCAGGCCGTAGAGCGTGAGCACGCCGCCTTTCACCTTGTAGAGTCTGTCGTCGCTGCTCATATACTTATCCCACTCGGACGGGTTCTTGAAGCGGGGGATGCGCGTCCATGCGTCGGAGAGCGACTTGCCGTCGAACTCGTCGTGCCACACCAGCTGCCAGCCCTCTCGTTCACGTTTCAGCGCTTTTTCCAGCTCTTTCTTCGAGAATTCAATACACGCGCGACGCTTCTTCCCCTTCGCCTGCACGTCGGCAGAAGAGCCGAAGCAAACGGCAACAAGCATCAGGACAACGCCCACCAGAGAGAATGGTATTGTCCTTTTTAACTTCCATGAGCGAAGCGAATTTACTTCCATTTTAACTTCAAGCATTTTTTACTTCGAGATAGGCGACTTGTAACTGGAGCCTTTCGTACGTTCCTTTTCGATGTACGACTGCATCTCGAACACCACTTGCGGTTGCTTGAGGGCGAGGTTCTCCTGTTCGTAGGGCTGACGCATGTCGTAGAGTTGAGGCTCACGACTGTATCCGCTCTCCATGTTCGGACCGGAGATGATGGCCGGACCTTGGCTGGGCGGGATGTACTTCCACGCCTTTGTTCGAACCGAGAGTGTATGGTTGGCAGCTTGCTCCAAGACATACGGGCGGTCTTCCTTGTTCTCGCCAAGCAATGTGCCGAGCCGGTTCTCGCTGTCTATCGCCCCGCCTCGGGGAATACGAGCACCCACGAGGGCTGAGAGCGAAGCCAGCCAGTCGATCTGCGACACGAGAGCATCCGACTCCCCGCCGGCCTCGACCCGCTTCGGCCAAGAGACAATCGCCGGAACAATCGTGCCGCCTTCGAAGGTGCTGTACTTGCCGGCACGATACGGACCAGCAGGCTTGTGGTCGCCAAGCAGTTCGACTGCCCTGTCCTGATAGCCGTCATCCACCACCGGACCATTGTCGCTGCTCAGGATGATAAGGGTGTTCTTCCTGAGGCCCAAGCGTTCCAACTCGCTGACAACCTGCCCCACCGTCCAATCGAACTGTGCGATGGCGTCGCCGCGGAAGCCCATCGGGTTCTTTCCCCTGAAGCGCTCATGAGGGAAGCGCGGCACATGTACATCATTGGTAGCCAGATACATAAAGAAAGGCTCTTGCTGATGTTTGCGGATGAAGCCAAGCGCATGAGCTGCTATGCTGTCGGCAATGTTCTCGTCCTTCCAGAGAGCTTTGCCGCCGCCCTTCATGTAGCCGATGCGACCTATGCCGTTCACGATGCTCTGGTTGTGGCCGTGACTCGCCTTCAGGTTGTAGAGCAGCTCCGGATTCTCCTTGCCCGTCGGCTCGCCAGGGAAGTTCTCTTCATAGCTGACCAGTATCGGAGCCGTCTCATCGTAGTTGGCAACGTGCCCCTGCTCAATGAAGACACAAGGCGTGCGGTCAGCCGTCGCAGCCATGATGTAGTGATAGTCGAACCCGATGTCGCCAAGATGCATAGGCAGCTGAGCATTCCAGTCCTGCTCTCCGTCCTTGTCGCCCAAGCCCAGATGCCACTTGCCGATGGCTGCCGTAGCATAACCAGCGTTCTTGAACGCATCGGCAATCGTGAACTGCTCAGGTCGGATAATCATGCCCGCATTACCTCGCGCAATATCAGTTCCTTGGTGGCGGAAAGCATACTCGCCAGTCAAGAGGCCATAGCGCGATGGCGTACTCGTGGCAGCAATCGCGTGAACATTCGTAAAGCGTATGCCGCTCTTTGCCAGCGCATTGACGTTCGGCGTCTGCACCCTTGTAGCACCAAAGCACTCCAAGTCGCCATAGCCTAGGTCGTCGGCATAGAGGATAATCACATTCGGCTGTTCGCGCTTATCGACAGCCACGTTCCCCTTCTTGTCCTTGGCAAGAGTGGGAACAATGGGCAGCATGGCCGAAGCCAGCGTGCCGTAGCGAAGGAGGGAATGTCTCTTCATAGTGCTGCAAAGATACGGCTTTTTCTTGACATGAGAAACGACGTTGCTCAAAAACAAATCCTTATTGCTTCATTCTGAAGACAACCAGCAGGTCGCCGCCGTTTGCCTCCCACGAGTCGTCCTTCAGCACCAGTTCTCCGTCCACATGGAGCTCGTCGAAGCTGAGCTGCAGGGTTCTCACCTGACTGAAGCACATGCTGCCTTCCAGCTTTGCCTTGTCGAGTATCTGCGTCACGTCATTCTTGAACTTCAGGATGATGGTATGTTCCTGTCCGCCGTAGGTCAGCGTCAGCGGCGTCATCATGTCATACATGCCCCAGATGGGCGACACTTCGTCCGTGTAGAGAGCCCAGCCATAGCGAGCCGTCAGGTCCATGTCCGGCACCTCGGCAAGCGCTTCCTTCAGGGCCTCGTCGTCTTCAATGATGTTGCTCAGCAAACGGATGGGGAACTTGTGGAAAGCAATGCTTCTCAACGTGTTGTCCGTCACAGTGATGCTCACATTCTCCACCGTTTCCCGTACATTCTCTCTCGTCTTGCGTCCGTCCTCCGTCTCGTGCCAAGGCATGGTGCTGTTCGACCACAGGATAATGTAGGAGCCCTCATACTGACCGGCAATTGCCTTGCCGTAGGAGTCCATCTCCGTATTCGTCAGCCTCGTGCGGTGTGTCTCGTTGTTTCGGCAAGCCGTCAGCGTCGTCAGCACCGCAGCCGTCAGAATCAAGGTTGCTCGCCGAATCGTTTTCTCCGAAAGAATAGTGGAAAATCTCATTTTCATGGTTCGTAGTGATGTTTTTTGTTCGTCTTTCTTTAAGAACGAGCCAGCCTCTGCTTTTATTGCCCTGCGGCCGAATAATTTCTCACTTCACAGTTCTCCCATCGGTCCCTGCATGGAAAATGCTGCTGCCCAACAGTTGTTTGGGGAAGCACTCCCGTCAGCCCTCAAAACCCAACACGTTTAGTTAGATAACCCAACACGTTGATTTGGACAAGTGCTTGAGATGTATAATCGCAGGCTATGTAGTTCGCTGATATAGGTTGTCAGTTTTCTGTCGGACGACTATATAGAGTTGACTGGTTATTAAATTACGACTGCTCTCTGTTGAGTGTCAAGCTTTAGCTTCTCTGCAGAAGCTTTAGCTCGACGCCAGTCAAGTTCCCAAACTTCTCTGCAGAAGTTCCCAAACTTCTCTGCAGAAGTTCCCAAACTTCTCTGCAGAAGTTTAGCAACTTCACTGCAGTAATTTTTACGTTTTTCTATAGCCTTGTTTTCCTGTCACTTGCGAAACTCGGAAAATCCTGCAGAGGATTTGCCCAAATCCTGCTGTGGATTTGATGAAATCCTCCTGTGGATTTTGCCAAATCCTCACGTGGATTTTAGGGA
>ONSR01000122.1 GCA_900320565.1 uncultured Prevotellaceae bacterium | reverse complement strand
TAATAATCGCTTTCCAATTCAACTTCTTCATCATTTCTTCACTTTACTTATCACTTCTCACTCATCACTCCTCACTTAAGGCTGAGCTGGAGTCTCAGCTTTCGGCGCTTCATAGTCCGTGGCTTCCTCGAAGGTGATATCACCCAGCATGGCTACGGCAGCGCGGGTCACTCCATTCTGCGTCGAGGTGGTACGCTCAGGTGAGAACAGGATCTTGGCGCTCAGCGTCGAGGCTGTCAGCTTCTCGTGGTCCTCGTAGCCCTGCTTGTTGCGGATGCCACACTTGAAGATGCCCACATTATCGATCTTCACCTTCTCGCCCATGCCCAGGAAGTGCTGCAGGGCACTGCCCAGTTCGTCCAACACGGCGATACAGTCGCTTCGCTTCACAGAGGCCTGCGTCTGGATGAAGTCAGCAATCTGACGGGTGGTGATACACTTGCTGTTGTACACGGCTTTCGCGTACTGGTCTGCTTCTTCTTAATGAATTTCTGACTCATAACTTAATTAATGGTTTAATGGTTGATTAATGTTTCATGTCTCGGGGAGTTACTTTCGACGTTGCCCGGAGCGGCTTTCGGCATAGTCCGGAACGGCTTTCGGCATTGTCCGGAGTTGCTTTCGGCGTTGTCTCGAGCCATTGCGCGCCTTGTCTCGAGTTGCTCGCGAGCATGTCAGAAGTTACTGTTTCCCTTTGACGATACAAAGGTACTACATTCTGAAAGTTCATTTGCAGGATACGGGCCTTTTTGCCGAACTTTTTTTTCTAAAAATTAGCATAAATGGCTTTTCGCAGGTATTTGGGAGCCTTGGCCAGTGCTTTCTGGTCCTGAAGGTGGGGTGGCAGGTCGATGCAGTAGTCCTCGCAGACATACTTGACGGCCTCGGGCGGCAGCTTCTTCGCAATCACGCTGACGCCCATCGCTTCAAGAATCTCCCTGCGAGACTCCAGGTAGTAGGCGAAGACTCGTGGACATACCCCAGCACAAAGGGCCAGTTGCAGTTTACTAATGGAACGTTTAGGGTCATAAAAGTTAATCATAATGGTTTGAAATTTAGTTTATCGTTTATGGTTCAAAGTAATAGTCTACAAGATCAATCTTGCGTTGTTTCTGCTCACGGGTGGCTTTCTGCTCTAGCAGTGCACTGACCGTGATGTCGAGGTCGTACAAGCGGTGGGCTTCCTGAGCCACCTGATACCAGCGCGTGTAAGCTTTGCAGTCGGGGTCGGTATCGGGAAAGAGTACGGAGCTTCTTGGCCGTGAGTTCAAAGAGTCCGCCGGCAGCCAGCCAGAGGTAGTCGGGATAGTGTTCGCTCATGATGAACGCCGTCTTCTCGGCTTCGACCACTGCGATGGTTGGAGTCCTTCCTTCTTCCTTCTTCCCTCTACCTTCATCCTTCAACAGGTGCGTTCCGAACAGACAGTGGTATGAGGGAATGCTGGCTATCAGTTCCTTATCGTCTTTCAGATAGTAGCGCTTCATCCGGTTGCTGACCCATTGCGGGTTACGATGATGGTCGCGATGACAGTCCTCACGGTAAAACATTATCTTGCCGTCGTATATCTGCTCGAGATGGTCTATCTGCCAGAAGATGACACCGCCGTCGCGACTGCGCCCCAGCCGGTAGCGACTGGCTGCATGCTGCATCTGCGCCTCGGTGAGATAGCCGTTGGCTACTACGGCCTTGCAGAATGCGGTGTCGGTAGAGAGCCTGATCAGCCACATAGGGCGAGTGTCGCGAGGACGGTCTTGGCCCAGTTCGTGGCGCAAACGCTTAAAGCTTCGAGTAAATACATCTTCGATTTTCATACGCTTCTATGTTCGTGGGGGATTTGTAGCCTCCCCCTCATATCTAAGTCCCCTATAAGGGGACAGATATAAGAGGGGGGTGAGGCTTCAAAAGGGGGCTGGCCGGTAGAACGTACGATTGTCATGCTCCACTTTCTCTATCACTTTCTGCTCCAGGGCCTCTTGAAGCACCTTGTTGTACTTGAAGGGAACAGCTATGCCCGACAGCTGCTCTTGAAGCACCTTGTTGTACTTGAAGGGAACAGCTATGCCCGACAGCTGCATCACGCGACTGCGCAGCTCTGCACCGCCAATCTCCTCCTCACCTTGCAAGGCATCGAGGAACAGCTTGCTGATATCGATATGCCAGCCTCCGTCTTCCTCGTGGACGATATACTTCTGTGCCAGCTGTGGCAGCTTGTCCTGACTGTCGTTGGAACCGCAGTCTGCAGGCTTGTTGGTGGATACGGGCAGTCCCTGTTGGTCAACCTTATACCACATGATCGGTTCAATGTCGTACTTACGGGTCTGCGTCTGCTCCAGCTTGAAGACACGTGCCGGCATCAGCTTCTCGCAGCTGTAGATCTCGAACGCCTTGTTCATCAGCTCCGTACCAATCCATCCGCGCAGGTTATGATCCTCGCCGCTCTTGTTCTGGTGCAACACACACGCTATGCAGCACTCCTTGTCG
>ONSR01000074.1 GCA_900320565.1 uncultured Prevotellaceae bacterium | reverse complement strand
CCGCCGTTCGGTTCCGTCGTCGTGCTGCCGAGTTTGACCTTTGTCTGGCTCTCGAACATCGGCTCCTGGATGTTGATGCTGATGGCTGCCACCATGCCATTGCGGATGTCGGTGTACTCGTAGTTCTTTCCGCTGTAGTCCTTGATGACTTCCGCTATATACTTCTTGAAAGCGGCCTGGTGTGTGCCGCCCAAGGTAGTGTTCTGGCCGTTGACGAACGAGTAGTACTCTTCACCGTTTTGCTTGGTATGAGTGAACGCTATCTCGATGTCCTCGCCACGAAGATGCACGATGGGATAGAGCGGCTCATAGTCCATGCGGTCCGACAGAAGGTCGGAGAGTCCGTCGCGCGACAGGATGCGTCGGCCGTTGAACATGATGGTAAGGCCCGTGTTGAGGTAGGTGTAGTTGCGAAGCATCAGTTCGACGAACTCACCGCGGAAGGCATAGTGCTTGAAGAGAGAAGCGTCCGGCTCGAAGAAGATTGCTGTGCCGTTCTCGTCCTGAGTCTCTTCGGTGACGTCGCTTTCGAGGTTGCCTTTGCTGAACATTACCTTGCGTGTCTGTCCGTCGCGGTAGCTCTGCACCTCGAAACGGTTGCTCAAGGCATTGACTGCCTTAAGGCCCACACCGTTCAGTCCTACGCTCTTTTGGAACGCCTTACTGTCGTACTTGCCACCCGTATTGAGCATCGACACGGCTTCCACTATTTTGCCGAGTGGAATGCCACGTCCGTAGTCGCGAACCGACACACGGAGATTGTCGTCGATATCTACTTCGATGCGTTTTCCGGCACCCATCTTGAACTCGTCGATGCTGTTGTCGATGACTTCCTTGAGCAGGACATAGATGCCGTCCTCTGCCTGCGAGCCGTCACCGAGGCGTCCGATGTACATACCGGGACGCGTTCGGATGTGCTCCATATCGGAGAGGTGTCGTATATTACCTTCGTCGTATTGTGCTGAGATCATAGTTGCTTTTATTATCTAGGAATGCCTAGGAAAGCCTAGGAGAGCCTAGGAAAGCTTCTTGCAGAAGACTGCGCGGCGTTTGTGAATACTGCAGTCGAGGTTCTTCCACTGCATTTGTCCGGCCAGGTTATCCTCGAGCTGAGGATGTGTCTCTGCCCACTCGAAGCCATGGTTTATGCCGAACGGAATCATGTCGGCAAAGAAGAGTGCGTTTGCGCCCTTGTCCTGATACTCGGGCAGCACGCCAATCAGCAGCATGTCGAGTATCTGGTGTCGTTGTTTCAGGAAGAGTTCTCGGACGATGTGCCACCATCCGAAGGGGAAGAGCTTAGCCTTTGCTTTCTGCACCGCACGGCTGAGGCTGGGCATGCACACGCTGACACCGATGATTTCGCCCTCCTGAGTCTCTACGACCGATATGTAGTTGCGGTCGAGCATCTGCAGGAAGCGCTTTGCATACCACTGCATCTGCTGGTCGTCCAGCTCGTTGTATCCGTAGAGGTCGGCATAGGCTTTGTTGATGACACCCAGCATGGTCTCCACATAACCGCCTTTGCGTATCTCGCTCTTGCTGCGGAAATGACGCAGACGGAAGCCGTAGCGTTCCTCGGTCATGCGTGCTATGCGGAAGTACTTGGTGTTGTTCGCTTCGTGTTCACCCTTGGGGAAGAACACCTTCCTCTCCACCCATCCGGTCTCTTTCTCGAAGCCGAGTTCCAAGAGATGCTGCGGGTAGTAGGGATAGTTATAGATGGTGTTGAGTGTGGAGAGCTGGTCGTAGCCGTCGGTGAGCATGCCTTCGGGGTCGAGGTCGGTGAAGCCAAGAGGGCCTACCATCTGCATCATTCCCCGCTCTCTGCCCCACGCTTCTACTGCTTCGAGAAGGGCCTTGCTCACTTCCAGGTCGTCGATGAAATCAATCCAGCCGAAGCGGACTTCCTGCCTGCCCCACCGCTCGTTGGCACGCGCATTGATGATGGCTGCCACACGGCCTACGATGCGACCTTCTTTGCGGGCCAGGAAGAATGCTACCTGACAGAAGCGGAAGGCCGGATTGCTGTTGGCATCGAGCGTCACGAGCGTGTCTTCGAGCAAATCAGGCACAGCATACGGACAGTCTTTATACAGTTCGTAGTTGAAGCGAACGAAGGCCCGCATCTCCTTTTTTGAACTAACTTGGCTGACGATTACTGTTGACATTGCTCTTTTATCTTCCTTAATGGCAAGATTTATCGTGCAAATATACTATTATCTGCGGAGATTTCCGACCTTTTCACCATAAAAAACTGCAAAAAACAACATTATTTAAGAAATAATGTGCAATAAAGGCTTTCAAGACCTCTCTGCCCTTGACAAAAAATGCCCTACAGGGGGATTGTAATTCCCCTATAGGGGAGTGAGCATTCCTCTATAGGGGAGTGAGCATTCCCCTATAGGGGAGTTGGTGTTCCCCTATAGGGCGTTAGATAACACATCTCAATGCCTTGCTCAAAGAGGCAGTGCTCTTGGAACACTCCTCTACAAGACTTCTATAGATGCTACTCGGCGAGCACGTTGAACTCGGCTCCTGAAGCGAAGTCCGCACCGTTCTGGCTCGACAAAGCCGTGAAGCGGAGATAGCGGGCGCGCTGTGGTTTGTCGAACAAGACTTTCTTCTCCTTCGACGAACCATCGAAGTCACCTTCACTGACGGGCTCTGCCCAGTTCTGTCCATCCTTACTGAGCTGCACCTTGTACGCCTTGATGTTGCCGTTGTTGCCGCCATCCTGACGGGGCAGATAGGTGAAGCCCTTGATGAGTTTCTCCTCGCCGCAATCGAAATCGACCCAGTGCGGATACTTCGGCACGGTGATGCTGTACATCGTGTGCCAAATGGTGCTCGGGTCGCCATCGACAAGGTTCTTGCCGTAGTCGCCACCCGGACCTTCCTCGCTACTTACATAGACCACCTCGACGGGCACATTCTCGATGCGCTCGAAGGCCTGCGAAGTCGGATTCTTCTCGTCGCCTTCATACCAAGCATAGACTGTTCCGCCGTCGCGCAAATCGAAGGGCCCTGTGTATTTCTGCGTCTTGCCTTTGCCGATGCGGAAGCAGATGGCGCGCTCCTTTATATACGGCTCGGAGTCGCCTACGATACTAACCTTGCCGGCTTTGTCGCGCAGGACGGCCAGCGGACAGAGCAACTGCCTCCTTACAATAACAGGAGCCAGCATTTCGTCGCTCAAAGAAAGAGGCACAATCAGTATCTTCATCTGGTGGAGCGCCCCGAGAACTCTGTCGGGCTTCAACGGTCCGCCTTGTCCGCAGCTGTTGCCGCCCAGACCGTTCACCTTGCAATCCAAGTGGAGATAGGTGCCGTCGCTCGGCGGAAGTTCGTGGGGATGCTGTGCCTTCGTCATTTGGAGCGCGCTCCAGGGCAGTGCCGAGGTGCTCATCGTGCCAAGTTCGCTGACAAATAGCAGGCCGCAGCCCTCATCATTCCTCAACGCACACCAGCGCACATCCTCGCGGTTCCCCATGCTCTGCGGCTTGGGGAAAGGTACGAATTGCTCCTGTACGGTGCTCTCATAAATACCGACAAAGGAGCCCGTCTTGCGGTCGTTGTAGTTATTCAAGGGGCCCCGCCCGTAATAAGAATACTGGTCAAACTGGCTCGGCAACTTAATCTCGTAACCCAGTCTTGGCAGTGGCAGATCCGGATCGCTCGTAATGATGCTGCTTGCCAGCACGACATCACCGTCGGGATAGACCTTGTAAGTTTGCGTCGCAGTAAAGGAAACCGTCTCGCCCACGCCCGTAGCATCGCTCACGCTCTCGTAAGGCTGACCCGCTTTGCCCGGACGGTGTTTGGCTGCGCCCCTGCCTGGAGCCTGGCTCACAACAGTGTAGGTGATGCAAACCTCTCCGTCGGGCAACTTGACGATGCTTGGCTCGCCCACCGCTCTATGCTGCAAGGTGTACAATCCCTGCTGGAACCATTGGTCGCGAGCCCAGTTGTCATTATCGACCGGAGCACGGAAGGCCGACAACTGCAGCGGAGAATCCTCAAAGATAGTCCTGCCCTCATACTGCATTCCACAGAGGCTGCCGGTAGCATTATCAATGGTGATGCAGTGGTTCTCACCTTCGACGATGACCTTCCCACCCTTGTTCGTCACCTGCTGCGTGCCGCGTTGACATTCGTAGCTCCAGCTCTCATTGGAGTTATCGCGCAGGAAAAGTTGCTCTGCCATCTGCACAAAGCCCTTCTCGGCCCACGGCATATCGTGCTTCAAACGGAACTCGATGTTGAGGAAATACTCGCCGGGATATTGCACATAGACTGGACAGATGCACTGCTCACCCATGCGCGGCAGGATATTCTCCGATAATTCTACAGGCGTTTCGAAGATTGTATCACCATCTTGAAGAAGGAACGCCATCACATCATACGTGTCGGGAGTAATCGGCTCGAAGTAGTTCTTGTTGAAGATGGTGATGTGCGCCACAGCATCATTACCTTCGCCCGATATCGAGTCGAGCTTCACATCGACATTCTGATACACCTTCTTCACCTCATAATATTGAGGCTTTGGAGTCAGGTCGGGCAGCATGATGCCATTCATACAGAACATCCCGTCGTTGGGCCAATCGCCATGATCGCCGCCGTAGCCGAAGTACTTGGTTCCGTCGTCTGCCTTGTATGTGTCAATCGCCTGGTCAACCCAGTCCCAGATGGCAGCCCCGCAGAAGAAGTTAGTACTCTCTATCGCCTCCCAATAGTCAATGAGATTGCCCATGGAATTACCCATCGAGTGCGCATACTCCGAGATATGATAGGGATACTTGATGCCCTGGCTGGTGCCTTTGACTGCCTGGCGGACCCAATCCACCGAGGGATATTGGTTCGAGCCCATGTCCACGATGTCGTTGTTACGCTCGTACTGAACCGGACGCGATGTGTCGAAAGCCTTGATGGCATTGTAGGCGGCTACGAAGTTCTCACCCGGGCCGGCCTCGTTTCCCAGGCTCCAGATGACGATGCTGGGGTAGTTGACATGCGACCGAACCATCTCCATGTTCCTTGCCACATGGGCGGCTCGCCACTCCTGGGGATGCGAAAGACTGGCCTCACCATAGTAATATTCGTGACTCTCTATGTTGGCTTCGTCCTCGAGGTACAGTCCGTACTTGTCCGCAAGGTAGTAGAAGTACGGATCATTGCTATAGTGCGACAGACGGACGTGGTTTATGTTGCCTCGTTTCATCAGCTTCACCTCCTCGAGCATCTGGTCGCGAGTGATGGCGTGGCCAGTTGAAGGATTCGTTTCATGACGGTTCACGCCCTTCAGCTTTACAGGTTTTCCGTTGACGTAGAAGTATCTGCCGGCCAACTTAAACTCGTCCTCCTCTGCTTTCGTCTCGCGAATCTCGACGGTTCGGATGCCGAAGTAGGTCGATGTGCAGTCGAGCAGGCGGCCTTTCTTATCTTTGAGTTCGGCCACGAGAACGTATCTGTTGGGGCTCTCAGCACTCCAAGGCAATGGATTTGCTATGTTGAGAGAGGTCTGCGATGCTGCCGTTTCTCCTCCTTTCATAGCCTCCACGTCAACGCTCAACTGCCCAACTGCCTCCAAGGTCTTGTCGGAATAGAGCAAGACGGGGTAGATGGTGTAGGTCATCGTCAGCCTTTTCTGCGTCTTTTTGCTGAGGTTGTTGACCTTTCTATCGACCTGAATGACGGCTTCTTCCTTGCCGAGTTGTGTGGTTCTCACTGCCAAATCAGCAATCTGAACTTGCGGGAACGCCGTGAGATATGTGCTGCGGAAGATGCCGGGCAAGCGGAACATGTCCTGTGCCTCGAGGAAGGAGCCGTCACTATTGCGATAGACTTCGACAGCGAGGCTGTTTTCGCCGTCCTCTTTCAAGTAGTTCGTGATGTCGAATCGAGCAGTGTTTCGGCTGTTCTTGCTGAATCCAACGTATTGTCCATTAACCCAAAGATAGAAGAAACTATCGACGCCATCGAAGTTGAGGATGACCTGACGACCTTTCCAGTCAGCAGGAACAGTGAAGTTCCGGCGATAGCAGCCCACCTCGTTGCGGTATTTGTAGGTCGTCCAGCGCTGGTCTTTCGGTTCACGCATCACGCCTTCCCGCCAATCGTCCTTCTTTACCTCATGATAGAAAATAACGGGCTGATTGACATAAATAGGGACGCCATACTTCATCTCGCCGTGTTTGCCGAGTCCCTGAACGTTCCAGCAGCCCGGCACCTTTATGTCGTCCCAGCCCGAGACGTCGTATAAAGCGTCAGCAAAACCCTTGGGCCTTTGGTCGGGATTAGCACTCCAATGGAACTTCCAGGTGCCGTCGAGGCTCTGGAAATACTTGCTCCCTTCTGGCAGAACGCTGCGGGCTGCACTGGCATCGGCGAAGGGAAAGATATGGGCACGCGGCTGCAACTTGCCCAGCGACAGCTTTTCCGGGCTTTGCCACTCTGTTCCGTCGGGCGACGAAGCTGGTTTATAGAGGAAACCTTGGAGGTTATCCTGGGCGCTTAGGTTAAGTGCGAGAGTTGAGATGATGAGGGTTGTCAGGATGTTTTTCATAGTGCTTGATATAGTTTTCTGTGCTTCGGCAGGTCTGTCCGGCGAAGTCGCAGGCTGTTGCAACGAGCCGCTGCCAGTCATCTCTGCTGAGGTTTGGTAAGTCTTCGGGCATGATGTTTTCCCAGATAAGCGCGCAAGCGAAGCCGGCATTAAAGCTGTCTCCGGCGCCAACGGTGCTTACGACGTCTTCCACGGGCGGGGCCTGGAACTCATGAATGCCGCCGGGCGTGCAGACGAAGACAGCCTTGGCACCTGCCGTACAGATGAAGAACGGACAGTACTGGCTGATATACATATTATATATTACGCGCGCGTCGCGCGAGGAGAACAGGACCTCGAAGTCGTCGGCACTGCCACGTACGATGGTGCTCTGGCGGAAGTTCTGCAAGATGACTGGCCGAAGTTCCTCGAGTTCGTTGCTGTGATTGCTACGGAAGTTGAGGTCGTAATAGATGATGGCGTTCTGCTTTGCCGCCCGCTCCAGCATTTCGGAGATGAGGGGCCGCATTCCGTTGCAAGCCGCATAGTAGGAGCCGAAGAGCATCACATCGCCTCGTGACATCTGGGGCAAGGTGAAATCGGCCGACACATGCGGCGGCTCCTTGTAGAAGAGGTAGGAGGCATCCTTGTTTTCGCCGATGAAAGCCAGGCTCACGGCACTCTTCTCGCCCTTTCGCAGCTGGAAATGTTCGGTGCCTACACCGTTGGCGTTGAGGAATTTGACTGTGTTCTGCCCCACGATGTCTGCGCCGCTGTAGCCTACGAAGGTACAGGGGACACCGGCTCGTCCCACGCTGATGATGCTGTTGAAACTGCTTCCACCAGGCACTGCGGCTACCGGCTGTCCGTCGCGAAACAGGATGTCGAGGATGGACTCGCCTACTCCGATGATTTTTCTCTGGTTTTCCATAGGTTGTTCCTTTCAGTGCACAAAGTTAGTGAAAAATGCTGTCCGAAGCAAACTTATTGGCCGATTTCTGCACCTTTTTGTTTTAATTTATAAGCTTTCGCACCTTTTGTTTAATTTTCTGCGTGTTTTTCTTGCAAGTTTCGACATAATGTTTTAACTTTGTACTCGTAATTTAAACAATTGTTTTTGCTTATGACTGTAGAAGAGAAGATTGGAGCATTGGTGGAGCGATTCTGCCGCAACCGCTCGCACTTGGCAGACATGATTGGTGTCTCGCCGCAAGCATTGAACAACTGGGTCTATCGCGACCGCATTCCCCGTAAGGGTATCGATGCCATCATGGCGCGCTTCCCGCAGGTGGACATTGAGTGGCTGCGTGGTGGAAGCCTGCCGACCTCCGGTGGAGCCTTGCCTTTGCCCGACGAGGAAGAAGAGGACGACTACGAACCCATGTCGTATGCTCCGGCACATTTCGTCACAGGCGTGCAGCCTTCACTGGGCGATGTTCAGCAACCCGACAGCAAGGAGGGGCTCGTGCCGCTGCAGATGCCGCGCAAGGATGTCAAGTATGTCTTCCAATGCCACGGCGACAGCATGCTGCCTCGCATACAGGACGGCGACTACGTTGGCGTAGGCGAGCCGCTGGGTCGCTACGAAGCCTTCCGCAAGGACGTGCCCTACCTGGTGCAGACCACCGACGGACGCCTGATGGTGAAGATGGTGGAAGACCCCGGGCCTCAATCGCCCTACTTGTTCCTCAGCACGGAGAATCCCAACTATCAACTGGCCGACGGAGGCCGACTGGCCAAGAGCGAGTTCCGAGCCGCCTACCGAGTCCTGATGGTGATGAGGGATATCTGAGGTCCTCCTGCACTTGCCTTTCACACACCCCTATTGGGGCGACTCTCAACGCCCTATAGGGGCGACTGGGGTCCGGAGTATGCTCCGGAGAAGCCACTGAATGTGGCTTCGGCCCCACAAAGGGGAGCGAGTTTCCACTCGCGA
>ONSR01000114.1 GCA_900320565.1 uncultured Prevotellaceae bacterium | reverse complement strand
GGGCTTCTGTGACAACGATGAGGAACTGCTGACCCAGGCAGAGGAAGCTTTCGCCTTCTCTCCTCAAGTGTTAGTAGAGAAGTCGCTGAAAGGATGGAAAGAGATTGAATATGAAGTGGTGCGCGACAGGTACGACAACTGCATCACCGTCTGCAACATGGAGAACTTCGACCCTCTCGGCATCCATACGGGCGAGAGCATCGTTGTGGCTCCATCGCAGACGCTCTCGAACAGTGAGTACCACAAACTTCGTGCCCTTGCCATCAAGATAATCCGACATATCGGCATCGTAGGTGAATGTAACGTGCAGTACGCTCTTGACCCTGTTTCCGAGGACTATCGTGTCATCGAAGTCAATGCTCGCCTGAGTCGCTCGTCTGCTTTGGCATCAAAGGCAACGGGCTATCCCTTGGCCTTCGTCGCTGCCAAGCTCGGACTGGGTTACGGACTTTTCGAACTGAAGAACTCCGTCACCAGGACCACCAGCGCCTTCTTTGAACCTGCCCTCGACTATGTCGTCTGTAAGATTCCGCGTTGGGACCTCTCGAAGTTCCACGGCGTGAACCACGAACTGGGTTCAAGCATGAAGAGCGTAGGTGAGGTGATGGCCATCGGCCGCACATTCGAGGAGGCCATCCAAAAGGGCTTGCGCATGATTGGACAGGGCATGCATGGCTTTGTCGATAACCATGAGATTAAGATCCCGAACGTCATCGAAGCTCTCAGGCATGCCACAGACATCCGTGTTTTTGCAGTCGCTAAGGCCATGGCGATGGGCTATTCCGTAAAACAGATTCATGAACTGACGAAGATAGACTGTTGGTTTCTTGAGAAGCTCAGGCACATCATGCTGGTCAATGAGAGGCTGAAAGAGTTCTCTTGGTTAGCGGAATACTATTCTGGCTCAGAGTATTCTGAATTTCTTGAAGCCATCGAAGCCCCGGAGTTCTCCACGTTGTTGCTTGAAGCAAAGACCTATGGCTTCTCCGACTTCCAGATTGCTCGTGCTCTTGGCCTCGAAGCAGACATGAAGATGGAGCGGGCTGGACTTACTGTTCGCAAATGGCGCCAAGAGTTAGGCATCATGCCAACAGTCAATCAGATTGATACCCTTGCTGCCGAGTATCCTGCCCAAACGAACTATCTCTATTTATCATACTTATAGAGATACCGGGCTCTTTGCCATTGGCATATAGAGGAGTGTACTTGAACATCTTTCACTACAGAAATAAAAACGCCAGCGAGACAAACAAAAAGCTTTGTTTATTTCGCTGGCGTTAATTAGTTTAGGCTCAAGTACAAGCCTTAATACTCATCCTCGTTGAAGAGGAAGTCTTCTTTGGTGGGGTAGTCGGGCCAGACGTCTTCGATGTTCTCGTAGATGTCGCCTTCGTCTTCGATTTCCTGCAGGTTTTCTATTACTTCGAGGGGCGCGCCGCTGCGTACGGCGTAGTCGATGAGTTCCTCCTTGGTTGCAGGCCAGGGAGCGTCTTCAAGTTTAGATGCAAGTTCAAGTGTCCAGTACATATTGGTATGATTTACGGATTTACAGATTTATGGATTTTCGGATTCGCAATGTTAGAGGGGTTTGGCCGGAGATGGTTTAATGGCCCCGCGCGAAATCGGGCGCGAAGATACATATAATTTGCGATTTACTCTTTTGTTTCTGGCTTTTTTTCACTTTTGTGCCAAAAATTCTCTTCTTTTCCGGCTTTTAGGTTGATTTTCTTTGCCAGCGCAAAGAGGTAATCGCTCAATCTGTTGACGTAAGCGATGAGCAGGGGGTTGACTTCGGCCTCGGCAGCGAGTGCATGAATGCGCCGTTCGGCCCTCCGGCAGACGGTGCGGCAGACGTGAGCCACGGCCGCCCCACGTGTGCCTCCCGGAAGGATGAATCCCCTCCATCCGGGCTGGCCTTCCTCGGCGGCGTCGATGGCCGCTTCCATCCAGCGGACGTCTTCCTCGGTGACGCTGGAGCGGCGGGCGCGCAGATCCTCGTCGGCCGTGGCCAGCTCGGAGCAGATGACGAAGAGCTGGTTCTGGATGGCGAGCAGGACGTCGCGGTCCGACGGCTCGTCGATATAAGTCAGCAGGAGCCCCAGCTGGGAGTTGAGTTCGTCCACGGTGCCATAGGCCTCCAGACGCAGATGTGTCTTGGGGACGCGCTGACCGCCAACGAGGCTGGTCATTCCGCTGTCGCCCGTGCGGGTGTAAAGATGACTTTTCT
>ONSR01000015.1 GCA_900320565.1 uncultured Prevotellaceae bacterium | reverse complement strand
GACAACATCCTCGAAGGCGTGGATGTAGATACGTCTAAACCCGTCGGCCACAAGTACTACACTCTGGCTGAGACGTCAAACGACATTGCCTTCTTCGAGATGCCTGGCAATACGCTCCACGCTCACAAAGCATACATCGAAGCAACCTCAGGCCCCATTGCCTATTACTTCGACGATGCAACAGGCATAGGCCTGATGGAAGAAGGAAGAAGTCAGATGGAAGATGGTGCTATCTACAACCTCGCAGGCCAGCGCCTCCAGAAGATGCAACGTGGCATTAACATCGTTGGCGGGAAAAAGGTAATAAGATAGTAAGAGAATTAGAAAATAAGAGAATTAGAAGAGAGCTCATCCGATTGGGGATGGGCTCTCTTGTTGTATGGATAGTCGCTGGAAGACTTATAAGATGGGATGCTTTAGCGTGCATAATGTGCGTATTTTCATTCAAAAGTAAAAACTTTCAACCCTAAACTTTCAACTTTCAACTTTTAATCGTATCTTTGTCGCCCGAAACAAATACGCGGGCTCGCATTATGAATGTTGCTGTCGTAAAATACAATGCTGGAAATATCTTTTCCGTCGTTCATGCATTGAAGCGAATGGGTGTGGAACCCCTTCTGACGGATTCCCCCGATGAACTGAGGAGTGCCGACAAGGTTATCTTCCCCGGTCAGGGCGAAGCCAGCAACGCTATGCGCTACCTTCGCGAGCGAGGGCTGGACGAAGTGATACGTTCCCTGACGCAGCCCGTCCTCGGCATCTGCATCGGTCAGCAACTGATGTGCCGCCACTCGGAAGAGGGCGACGTGGATTGCCTGGGCATCTTCGACGCAGAAGTGAAGCGCTTTGTGCCCCTCAAGCACGAAGATAAGATACCGCATATGGGGTGGAACTCAATTCAAAATTATAAAATTCAAGATTCAAAATCAACCCTCTTTGAGGGTCTAGATGGCGAGTTCGTCTATTTCGTTCACAGCTTCTATGTGCCTGTCTGCAAGGAAACAGCTGCCATAACTGAATATATCCATCCCTTCAGCGCTGCCATGCAGAAGGACAACTTCTTCGCCACGCAGTTCCATCCGGAAAAGAGCGGCAGAGTAGGGCAACAGATATTAAAGAACTTTTTGGACATCGACCTGAACAGTAAATGGTAAATGGCTAAATGGTAAATGTGAGATGATAGAGTTAATTCCAGCAATAGATATCATCGAAGGCAAGTGCGTACGCTTGACTAAAGGCGACTACGACACGAAGAAGGTCTATGGCGACCCGCTCGAAATGGCTCAGCAGTTCGAGGAATTTGGCATGAGAAGGCTTCATGTCGTCGATTTGGATGGTGCCAAGAGCAAGCATGTCGTCAATCTTGCTGCCCTTAAAGCCATCACGACTCATACCAACCTCATTGTGGATTTCGGTGGAGGTGTGAAGAGCGATGACGACCTGGAGAAGGCTTTCGATGCTGGAGCAGCTATGGTAACGGCAGGAAGCATCGCCATTACAGACCCAGACCGCTATTTGGGTTGGCTCGAGAAATATGGTGCGGACCATATCATCCTTGGTGCTGATGTCAGAGACGGCAAAGTCTCCATCAACGGATGGAAGGAAGATTCGGACGTCTTGCTCGAGGACTTCCTCTCTCGCTACATGTCGGCAGGCACGAAGAATGTGCTCTGCACAGAGATTAGCCGAGACGGAACGCTTGCAGGACCAGCCATCGAGCTCTATCAGAGCATCATGCGTCGCTATCCGAACTGCCATCTGATTGCCAGCGGAGGCGTAGGAAGCACAGAAGATATCGTAGCGCTTGACCAAGCAGGCATCCCTGCCGTCGTCTTCGGAAAAGCCTTCTACGAAGGACATATTGACTTGAGACGATTGACGGAACTTTAATAATTTTGAATTTTGAAATTACAGATTTTGAATTATAACAAGTGTTAGCAAAGCGCATCATACCTTGTCTCGATGTCAAAGACGGGCAGACCGTCAAAGGCACGAACTTCCTGCAACTTCGTCAGGCAGGCGATCCTGTGGAACTCGGCAAGATCTATAGTCAGCAAGGAGCAGACGAACTGGTATTCCTCGACATAACTGCCAGCCACGAAGGTCGCAAGACTTTCACGGATATGGTGCAGAAAGTGGCTGCTGAGATAGACATACCGTTTACAGTTGGCGGTGGAATCAGCGAGCTTCATGACGTAGAACGCATGCTCAATGCTGGTGCCGACAAGATAAGCATCAACAGTGCTGCCCTTCGCAGGCCTGAGCTTATCGACGAGATTGTTCGTCACTTTGGCAGTCAGGTTTGCGTTGTCGCCATGGATGCTCAGCTAAAAGACGGAACATGGACGTGTTTCCTGAATGGAGGACGCATCCCAACCGACAGGAACCTCTTCGAGTGGGCCAAGGAAGTGAATGATAGGGGAGCAGGCGAAATCCTGTTTACCAGCATGAATCACGATGGCGTGAAGCAAGGCTTTGCTTGTGAAGCACTTGCACGACTCGCTTCGGAACTCACCATTCCCGTCATTGCGAGTGGTGGTGCAGGCAAGATGGAAGACTTCCGTGATGTCTTTGCCCAAGGGAAAGCCGATGCCGCTCTTGCAGCAAGCGTGTTCCACTTCGGACAGATAAGCATTCAGGAACTGAAGGAATATCTTAGGAAAGAGAATATAAACGTCAGAATATGAACATAGATTTCAATAAGTGTGGCGGTTTAGTACCTGCCATCATACAGGATGCCACAACGAAAGTGGTGCTCATGCTCGGCTATATGAACGAGGAAGCACTCAAGAAGACTCAGGAAACTGGGCTTGTAACTTTCTTTAGCCGTTCACGTCAGTGCCTTTGGACTAAGGGCGAGACGAGCGGCAACTACCTGCACCTGGTCGATATAAAGGTGGATTGCGACAACGACACTCTGCTCATTCAGGCCACACCCGACGGTCCGACTTGCCACAAAGGCACCGATACTTGTTGGGGCGAAGAGAATAAGCCCAATCCGCTGCTCTTCCTGTCCGAGCTTAGCGACTTCATCGAGAAGCGTCACGAAGAGATGCCTGAAGGCAGTTACACCACTTCGCTCTTCAAGGACGGCTTGAATCGCATGGCTCAGAAAGTGGGAGAGGAAGCTCTGGAACTCGTCATCGAAGCCACGAACGGTACCAACGAGCGCCTCATTTACGAAGGTTCAGACATGCTCTATCACCTCATCGTGCTCCTGACAAGCAAGGGCCTCCGCATAGAAGACATGGCAAGGGAACTGATGGAGCGTCACAATCCAGGCTGGAAGAAGCATTAAAGCCCCTCTCTAACTTCCTCCTTTGGGGGAGAGCAAAATCGTAAATCGTAAATCGTCAAATCGTTAAATAAATCAAGGTGATACTGAATTATACTGATGTCGATATCTATCAGGACGACCAACTTGTCCTCGAGAAAGTGAACTTCAGCGTCGAAGAAGGCGAGATGGTGTACCTCACAGGTCCTGTTGGCAGCGGCAAGTCGTCGCTCCTCAAGACCATCTATGGCGAGTTGCCCGTCGAAGGTGGCAAGGCAGAAGTGCTTGGCTTCAACATGGGGCGCTTCAAGACAAAGCATCAGCCTGCCCTCAGGAAGCAGATGGGTATCGTCTTTCAGGACTTCCAACTGCTTCGAGACCGTACTGTCCATCGTAATCTCGACTTCGTACTCCGCTCTACAGGCTGGAAGAAGAAAGCCGAACGCGAGCAAAGAATTGTCGAAGTGCTCGAGATGGTGAAGCTTGCCGACAAGAAGGACAAGTTCATCTATGAGCTTTCCGGTGGCGAACAACAGCGTATCTGTATTGCCCGTGCCATCCTGAACAACCCGAAAGTCATCCTTGCCGACGAGCCGACAGGTAATCTCGATGCAGAGAATGGCGAACTCATCTTGGCACTTCTCGACGAGATACGTCGTCAGAATCATACCGCTATCATCCTCTCAACCCACAATATGCAGTGGCCCGAGTACTTCCCCGGTACCGTCTATCGTTGTGAGGACCAAAAACTTGTAACTGATAATAAAGAATAAGATATGAAAGTACTGAAGTTTGGTGGCACTTCCGTTGGGTCGCCACAGAGAATGCAAGACGTTTCAAAACTCGTTACAGAAGACGGGCAGACCAAGTTCATTGTCCTCTCTGCTATGTCTGGCACGACAAACACCCTCGTCGAAATCTCCGATTACCTCTACAAGAAGAATCCCGAAGGTGCGAACACTATCATAAATCAGCTTGAGCAGACTTATGCTGGGCATATTGATAAGCTCTATCGTTCGGACGAAGTCAAGCAGAAGACGATGAGGTTCCTGCATGATGAGTTCGATTATCTGCGTTCCTTCACGAAGGTTCACTTCACAAGTTTCGAGGAGAAGGTCATCTTGGCTCAAGGCGAGATTATAAGCACCAACATGGTAGCCAACTATCTTGAGGAATGTGGGGTCAAGACCTTGCTCATCAATGCACTCGACATCATCCGCACAGACAAGAATGGCGAGCCCGACATGAACTATATCAAGGATAAGGTGATGAAGGTGCTCGAGGCTCATCCCGACTATCAGATATACATGACGCAAGGCTTCATCTGCCGTAACGCTTATGGCGAGATAGACAATCTGCTGCGTGGCGGTAGCGACTATACTGCCTGCCTCGTTGGTGCTGCTGTTCAGGCTGAGGAGATTCAGATTTGGACGGACATCGACGGCATGCACAACAACGACCCACGCTTCGTGGAACATACGGAGCCAGTGCGTCAGTTATACTTCGAAGAGGCTGCTGAGCTTGCTTACTTTGGCGCGAAGATATTGCATCCTACCTGCATTCAGCCGGCTAAGTTCGCACGTGTTCCTGTTCGACTGAAGAATACGATGGACCCTCAAGCTCCTGGTACTATCATCAATAACGACTTCCAACGTGGTGTCATTAAGGCAGTTGCGGCTCGCGATGGCAACATCTGCATCCAGATAAACAGCAGCCGAATGCTCCTCGCTTATGGTTTCCTCCGTAAGGTCTTCGAGATATTCGAGACATACAAGACCAGTATCGATATGGTCTGCACGAGTGAGGTGGGCGTCAGCGTGACGATAGACAACCGCCACCATCTCGAGGATATCGTGAACGAGTTGAAGAAGTATGGCACCGTTGCCGTCGAGGAAGACATGTGCATCATCTGTGTCGTAGGTGACCTCGCTACCGACAATGTCGGCTTCGAGACAATTGCTTGTCAAGCCTTGAAAGACATTCCTGTCCGCATGATAAGCTATGGTGGTTCGCCTCACAACATTTCGTTCGTGGTGAAGGCAGCTGACAAGAAACGTACGCTTCAAGCACTAAGCGACACTCTCTTCTCATAAGAACATGACAAAAAGATTGTTACAGGATCAGAAGGAGCGCTTCGAGAAGCTCAAGACGCCCTTCTATTATTACGATACCGACTTGCTTGCCGAGACGCTTTCAGTAATCAAATGCGAGACAGACAAGCACGAGGGTTGGCATCTCCACTATGCTGTGAAGGCTTGTGCCAATCCCAAAGTGCTCCGCCAGATACAGCAAGCTGGCTTTGGAGCCGATTGCGTGAGTGGAGGCGAGATACGTACTTGCCTTGAGAATGGCTTTCCTGCCGACGAGATTGTCTTCGCAGGAGTGGGCAAAGCGGACTGGGAAATCGAACTGGCTCTTGAGGCTGGCATCCAGTATTTCAACGTCGAAAGCATTCCAGAGCTTGAGGTAATCGCAGAGATTGCCACGAGGATGAACAAGATTGCGAATGTCAGCTTCCGCATCAATCCTGATGTTGGAGCCCATACGCATTCGCATATCACAACGGGTCTGGCAGAGAACAAGTTCGGCATAGCCAAGGAAGACATGCTTCATGTCATTCAAGTTGCCGAGGGTTTGCCAAGCGTTCGTTTCGTTGGATTGCATTTCCATATTGGCAGCCAAATCCTTCAGATGGACGACTTCGAAGCGCTTTGCTATCGCATCAATGAGCTGCAGGATGAACTCGAGGCGGCAGGCATTGCGGAAGTCCACAATATTAATGTTGGCGGCGGTTTAGGTATCGACTACGACAACCCGGATGAGAACCCGATTCCTGACTTCAAGTCCTACTTCGAGACCTATGCAAAGTACCTGAAACTGCGTCCAGGCCAGCGTCTTCACTTCGAACTTGGAAGGGCTGTGGTAGGGCAGTGTGGCTCGCTCATCACGCGATGTCTCTACATCAAACAAGCCAAGCAGAAGCAGTTCGTTATCGTAGATGCAGGAATGACCGACCTGATGCGTCCCGCACTCTATGGCGCCAAGCATCACATTCAAAACTTGACATCTTCCATCTTCCATCATCCATCTTCCATCAAGTACGACATCGTCGGTCCCATCTGCGAAAGCAGCGACACGTTTGCAAAGGATTACCTGCTTCCAGAGTCCCGTCGGGGCGACCTGCTTGTCATTCGTTCGGTTGGTGCTTATGGCGAAACGATGGCCAGTCAGTACAACTGCCGCGAGTTGCCCCAAGCTTATACAACAGCGGACATGTAACTATGAACTATGGACTATGAACTATGAACTCGCAGAGCGTTAGCATCATTGTCACTTGTGGGGATCAGCAGCAACAGCTCAGACAGCTTCTGCCCAGCCTTCTTTCCCTCCGATATGGAGGTGATTACGAGGTCATTGTGGTCGATAAGATGCACGACAAGGACCTCGAAGAGTGGCTCGAAGACATGGAGGCTCAGTACTCCTACCTCAGCCACACCTTCTGTCCTGCAAGTTCAAGAGGCCTTGATGTTCAGCGACTTGCGCTCACACTTGGTGCCAAGGCTGCCAACTTCGAGTGGCTTGCCATTCTGCCTGTCGATGTGAATCTTCCGAGCAAAGAATGGCTTCAGAAGCTCGCACCTCAGCTTAGCAAAGAGAGCGACATACAGGTTTGTCTCACAGATGCCAGGCGTCGCTGGGGTTGGTTCCAGTCATACCTTTTCCGTCGCAAGTTCTCCCTGTATCGTAGCATCCCAGGCATCATCCTCTGCCATCGTAGCACCCTAATCCAAGGAAAGCCCATCAAACTGACAAAACAGCAAATCATAAAACTCTAACCCCTAACCCCTAACTTCTAACCTCTTACTTCTAACATCTAATGCAGTCCATTCCCTTCATAGCATGGTGTCTTGAGCACTTGAACTACTGGGTCATCACACTCCTGATGGCAATCGAGAGCAGTTTCATTCCATTTCCAAGCGAAGTGGTAGTACCGCCAGCAGCCTACAAAGCCGCTACCACAGGCGAATTGAACGTGTTCCTCGTGGTCGTTTGTGCCACTATTGGAGCCATCATCGGAGCTTTGGTGAACTATGGTCTGGCTCGCTATTTGGGCCGACCGCTCGTGTATCGTTTTGCTGAGAGCAGAGTAGGGCATATGTGTCTGATAGACAGAGAGAAAGTGGAGAATGCGGAACGTTACTTCGACGAACACGGAGCGGTAGGAACTTTCTTTGGCCGACTGGTGCCAGCAGTCCGCCAGCTCATCTCCATTCCTGCAGGCTTGGCCAGGATGAGTCTGGGCCGTTTCGTGTTATACACCACGCTTGGCGCAGGCCTGTGGAACTCCATCCTTGCCGGCATGGGCTGGTACATCGGCCATTATTACAGCGGCCAGCTCGAAGAGAAAGTTGCACAGTACAGTGGAGAGCTTAAGATTGTAATGCTCTTCCTTGGTGTTGCCGTCGTTCTTTTCTTCGTTTACAAAGGCGTGAAGAAACCCTCACAGCCAAATAAGTAACAAAATAAAGAATAGGAATTACGTTTTGTAACTCCTATTCTTTATCCCTGTTTCTGATTCCTACTTAATGGATTGGTCTGTATCTGGAATCAGCCAGAACTTGAACGTACGGTTCTCGTACTTGACGCGATATTGTGGCAGGGCCTGGGCGTCCTTGTTCCACGAATTAATGCCGCCGACGCCCGTCTGCAACATGTCGAGCGACAGCTCTGTGTACTTCGACTTGGGAACCTGTGGAGAGTGACGCTGAGCCTTTTGCTTGCCTTCGTCAAGGTCCATTATATTATAATGTAAGGCCGAAGCCGTGAAAGGTTCGTCGGCCTGGATGCGAAGGCCGAAGCCTGCCCCATTCGTCTGCCGCCACCAGCGGATGTCGGTCTTGGTGCCTGTCTCTTGCGGACGGATGTAAGGGAAGAATTGCTCGTCGGCCGTTTGTTTATGCAGGCCAATCAACATACATTCCTTGCGGTCGGCATAGTTCTCGATGGGGCCACGGCCGTAGTATTCGCTCTGGTCGAAGTTGTAGGGCATGTCCATGACCACTCCGAAACGGAACATGTCGCTGACCTCGGCGCCTGCCATAGTGCTCATTTGCTCGGAGACATGAATGGCACCGCCCTCCAAAATGATGTATGTCATAGTGAGCCGAGCCTTCACTGCCGGCATTTCGTAAGTGGCTGTCACCTTTACGGGCTCTTGCTTCTTGCCCTTGTCGGCAGTGAGCGACGTGAGCTTCATCTCGGGGTTGCGCCAGACAAGCATGCTCTCGTGCAGACCAGCGCCCATGTCGTTGTCGGTGACGGCTCGCCAGAAGTTCGGTCGCAGTGTTCCGCCATCGCCAAGGAGGTCGTTGCCGAGCACTGTGTAGCCGTTCATGAGTCCTGTCCGACGGTCGAAGCTGACCATGAAGTTGTCGTTCGAGATGATGATTCCTTCTGTCCCTTTCTTGTCGAGAATCTTTATCTTTGACGCTTTGGCAGCGGGCATGGAGCAAGGCTTGCCCTTGTAGGGGCGTATGGGCAGCTGGTTGTATGCAACAGTTTGGCCTGCCTTCATGAGCGGCTCATCTGTCTTCAGCAGGAAGAAGATGTTTAGCAGAATCTCCGCATCGTTGTCCTTAATCAGTTCCGAATTGAAGGGAATATTGTAAGACTTCGTTTGCTGCGGCTCGACATCCAGGTCGGAGATGAAGCCAAAATCAGCAGGGAGGCCATCGACTTGAAGCACCCATTTAAGCCTGTAGCCCGACAAATCGCGGAAGAAGTTCTCGTTAAAGACCTCGATAGTCTTTGTCTCAGCGGGGTTGCCATTTGCCCTTGCCCAGATATTCTGATACTGGTAGGCAACTTCATAGGCATGGGGATTCAGCTGACGGTCGGGGCCGATGATGCCATTGCAGTTGAAGTTGTTGTCCGAAGGGTCGTAGCTGTTGTAGTCGCCGCCGTAGGTGTAGTCAATCTTGTTGAGTTCCGGATAGGAGAGGCCAGCGATACGGTTCAGTTCATCGAGCGAGGCTGTGAGCATCTTGGCGTTGGGCTTGCGATGGAGGGCTTGGTCCACGAAGTCCCAGATGTAGCCGCCCTGATACTTCGGGTACTTGCGGATGAGTTCCCAGTACTCTTTCAGTCCGCCGCTGGAGTTGCCCATGGTATGGTCGTACTCGCATTGGATGAGGGGCTTCTGGAATTTGTCGTCCTTGCAATAGCTCTCGCAACTCCAAGGCGTATAATACATTGGGCAGAAGATGTCGGTGTTGCGGCCTTCCCGATGTGCCTGCTCCCATTGGCAGGGACGGCTCTTGTCCTCGGCCTTCACCCAATCGTAGGCAGCCTCGAAGTTAGGTCCGTTGACGGTCTCGTTTCCGAGCGACCAGACGATGATGGCAGGGTGATTGAAGTGCGAGCGCACGTTGTTCTGGTTGCGCTCCAATATCTGCTTGGCGAAGAGGGGCTTCTTGGCTTCAGCATCATTGCCATAACCGAAGCCGTGGCTCTCCTGATTGGCCTCGGCTGTCATGTAGATGCCGTACTCGTCGCAAAGGTCGTACCAGATGGGGTCATCAGGATAGTGGCATGTGCGGACGGCATTGATGTTCAGGCGCTTCATGATTTGTATGTCCTGAATCATGCGCTCGCGGCTCACCACATAGCCTCCATCGGGGTCAAGCTCATGGCGGTCTGCACCTTTGATGAGAATGGGCTTGCCGTTGGCAAGCAGCTGGGCGTTCTTGATTTCAACGCGGCGGAAACCCACTTTCTGGGTTATAACCTCTACAGGTTGTTGTTTGGCAAGCTCGTTCAAAGCTTTCTTAATGACTTTCTCTTCTTTACCAGTCAGATTTGTAATGTCTTTTGGGTAAACCTTTGCAACTAATGTATAAAGATAAGGTGTCTCTGCTGTCCAGTGCTTTATGTTCAGACCCTCAATAATTGCCCTTCCACATCCTGTGGGAATTTGTATTATTCTATTACCTTCCGCATCCAGCAGTTCGTAGATCATGTACCTCTGCACAGGCATCTTTCCAGTAACATCCAATATGCCATACTCGTAGTTGTCGTCGAGCGAGGCATTGATACGGAGGTCATCAACGTGTATGTCTTTATTGCGGGCAAAGAGATAGGAGTCGCGAGCCACACCCGTGAGTCGCCAGAAGTCCTGGTCCTCGCACCAAGAGCCATCGCACCAACGGAACACCTGGAAGGCGATGAGATTCTTCTCGCCTGCCTTCACAAATGGTGTGATGTCGAACTCCGTGGCCATCTTCGAGTCCTCGGAATAACCTGCAAACTGCCCATTTACATAAAGGTAGATGCACGAAGTGACCGAGCCGAAGCGAGCCACAATCTGCTTGCCATCCCAGTCAGCAGGAATGGTGAACGAACGCCGATAGGAGCCCACATGATTGTCCTTGACAGGAACCTGTGGTGGCTTCTGGTTGAAGTGCCCTCTCCAGGCAAAGCCCGAGTTCACGTATTCGGCATCGCCGTAACCGTTTAGTTCCCATATACCTGGCACGGGCATTGTTCCCCAAGCCGAGTCGTCGAGGTCTGTCTTGAAGAAGTCGGTGGGGCGCTGGTCGGCATTCTCCACCCATTTGAATTTCCAATCGCCATGCAGCGACAGGAAGCGCTTCGACTTCGTCATGTCGCCCTGCAGAGCCAACGCCTCGTCCTCGTAGGCAAAGAATGTGGTATGAACGGGCAAGCGGTTCACGTTATTTACTTCCATATCATGCCATTCTGTCCATGTGGGCGTTGAAATGTGTTCAGCATTCACATTCATTGCTAGAACAGTGATGGCAGTCAGCAGTGATAATCTTTTCATCTTATTACTTTTTACTTTAATAAAGGGTTGATTGGCTAAAACTTTACACGGCTCGTTTGCTCTTCGGATGTGCTAAGGCTTGGTACATTCTTCCTTTGCCGCTATCCGCTCCAATGTCTGATATACTTGCATCAAGCCTCTCGGAACGTGGAAACAGCCTTTCCACTTGCCGCCTTTGAGCGTCAAGAGCACTTCTCCGCGGCGGTTCAGGTAGCCAAACCACTCTGGATATTCAGGATCCATGAAGTGGCTCCATACGTATTCGTGCACCTTCATGAACCAGTCTAGACATTCCTGCTTGCCCGTCAGCTCGTAGCCTTTAATCATGGTGATGAGCGTCTCAATGTGAACCCACCAAAGCTTCTGGTCCCACTCGAGCTGCTGAAGCGGACGGCCTAAGCGGTCCATGAAATAGAAAATGCCGCCGTACTGCTTGTCCCAACCGTATTCAGCCTCGCGAAGGGCGATATGTACAGCTTTGTCGATAAGGTCCTGACGACCGAGACGCTTGCCGAGGTCCATGATGAACCACATGGCTTCGATGGCGTGACCAGGATTCAGGAGGCGTCCCTCGTGGCAGTCCACCAGCTTGCCGTCCTTGCTCACATGCTCCACGACGAGGTCGAGTTCGGGACGATAGAAGACGTCTAGCACTTCGTGCAGGCAAATGTCGATGGTCTCCTGCAGGAACTTAGGTTTCAGCAAGTCCTCAATCTCGAGGGCGACATTACAAAGTATCATGGGCAGGGCGAAGTCTTTCAAGGCACGAGCGCCCTGTGCCGCCTTGCTCCACTTGCCTTTGGGATTGTTGCGCTTGCTGAGCACGATGTCGAATGTTTTCTTGGCAATCTCGGCATATTCCTGAATGCCAGTCGCCTTGTAGAGTTGCCCGAAGGCAATCACGGCAAAGGTGTAGGAGAAGATGTTGTACGGCTCTACAAGCGGACGACCTTCTCTGTCGAGCGAGAAGTACCAGTTCAGTTGGCCGTCGTGCCCGTACTTCTTGAGGAACTCGGCGCCCTGAATAGCAGCGTCGAGCCATTCCTGATTCTTCTCCACCTTATTATATAATGTAGCGAGCATCCACACTTCCCGGCCTTGCAGCCAGATGAACTTGTCGGTGTCATAGACCTCGCCGTTTCGCTCGATGCAGGTGAAGTACCCACCGAACTCTTTGTCTATACTGTTTTCCATCCAGAAGGGCATAACCCTGTCCAGCAACTCGCTCTTATACTGAGCGGCTAATAAATTGAAATCAACCATATTATTATGTTTAAGTTATTTTTTCGTTAGGAATGATGTGAACCAAGCCACAATAACACTTATGACAATCCCTGTTGCTCCGAAGAGGAAGAAGTTGACGTCCGTGTAGAGGTACATGAGGAAGACGACCAGTTCGCCTGCGATGAAGCCTGTCAGGGCGGCTCGTCCCTTGATGCGCGGGAAGAAGACGGCCATGACGAAGAGACCTCCGAGGCCGCTCGTCAGCAGTCCGAGGATGGTGTTGAAGTAGTCGAGTAGGGAGGCGATGTCCCATGTGGCCATCAGCAAGGCGATGCCGAGGCCCATCAGTCCGCTGACGATACACGTCCAACGGGCTACACGAAGAAGCGTCGCGTCCTTGATTGAGGGACGGAACCGCTGGATGAAGTCCACGCTGAAGGCTGTCGAGACGGAGTTGATGTTGCTCGATATCGTACTCATCGTGGCGGCAAAGATGGCGGCAATCAGCAGTCCGGCTACGCCTGCAGGCATCTGGCTCATCATGAAGTACGGGAAGATGGCATCGCCTTGTTGCATCGTGATGTCGAGGCTCTGGGGGTGCGTCTTGTAGAACGTGTAGAGACCCGTGCCGATGAAGTAGAAGGCGACGGAAATGAAGACGCTCATGAAGCCGTTCACCAGGATGCTGCGGCCTGCGCTCTTCTCGTCCTTCGTGGTCATGTATCGTTGGATGACCGTCTGGTCCGAAGTGTAAGAGATGAGGTTGTTGGCTATGCCGCCACCAATAATAGCTACCCAGAAGCTGACGCGGCGGTAGTCGAGACTCCAGACGAAGAGCCGCATCTTGTCGTTATCGACTGCCAGTTGCCAAGCTCCCGAGAAGCTGCCTTCGGTGTTGCCCCACAGATAAAGGGCCGCAAAGATAGCGCCACCAACAAGGATGCAGCCTTGCACGACGTCGCCCCAGATGACCGCTTCCACGCCGCCCATCGTGCAATAGACGATGGTGACGAGTCCCATCAGGATGATGCAAAGGTAGATGTCGATGCCCGTTACTGCGGTCAGAGCAAGCGAAGGAAGATACATCACGAGTGCCATGCGGGCCACCATGAAGATGCAGAACAGCGTGGAGGCCATCATGCGAGTGGCGAGGTTGAAGCGCTCCTCGAGTATCGCGTAGGCAGATGCTGCTTTGAGTCGGCGGAAGTAGGGTAGGTAGTACCATATTACGGGGAAGCCCACGACGGGAATCATCCAGAGCATCGGGTAGTAGGTCCAGTCCGTGGCGTAGGCTTTGGCAGGAATCGCCATGTAGGTAATGGCAGAGAGCATGGTGGCGTAGATGCTGATGCCTGCTGCCCACCATGGGATGCGGCCGCCGCCCTTGAAGAAGTCCTCGGCGCCGTTCTCGCGTTTCATGAAGTAGATGCCCATGCCGAGCATGGCGACAAGGTAGAGGATAAGCACCGTCCAGTTGAGCCAGCCGAAGTGGGTCTCGTGCTTCGTCTCGATACGCGAAATCTTGTCCGACCTGATGCCGGGCATCGTCTCGCCTCCGCTATAGTACCATCCTCCGTCGAAAGGCGTGAGGGCTGCTCCAGCGCGAGCCAGAGCCGTGTCGCCCGGGATAGTCATCCACGAGTCGGTTATCGTGTGGTAGGCCAGCACGTCAGAGCGGAACTTGTACCACGAAGGCTCGTGACGAAGGTATTGGTCGTCCTGCTTGCCTTGAATGGCAGAGAGGAAGATGTCGTAGTTCACGCCACCGAAGAAAAGTATGTGGCTGTAGCCGCAGGGAGTGCAGCAGGAGCCGACGAGAGCCACAGACCCAGACCCTCTCCCGACCTCTCCCTTGTAGGGAGAGGCGTTTATAGTAGAGGAGGCTATCTCTTGCCACTCAAAAGTCTTTAGATTAAGCTTAAGGCCTTTGGTATTTACAACTCCCCCTAAAGGGGGGTGGGGGGTCCATCCTCCGAAGATATACAGCGCCTTTCCTTCTGGCGCATTCTGTACGGCCATGCAGGGCTGCAAGCGGCCTTCGTCAGGCAATTCGCAGAGTTTCACCCATTCCTTTCCGTCGGGCCAATCGAGGGCATATACGTCCCTGTTAAGTACGCCATTTGTCTGACCGCCTGCCACGAAGATTCTGTCCACGCCATAACATGCTGCAAAGTTGTCGAGAGGCTTGGGGAAGGGTGGAAGGTTAGAGGGGCTGACGGAAGCGTCAGACCCATTCTCGTCCATGCCTCCAATATAAATAGTTTCGCCCGGCACAGTCACGCTTGCGCCATAAGCTTTCGGATAGAAGACTTTTTGTCCGCCGTCGGCACAAGGGACGTCGGGGAAGTTGCAGCCGCCCCAGGTCGTGAGTTTGCCGTCCACAAGGCCTGCGAAGTGCCCAGAAACAGCCCGTTCCATCTTGCCTGCTGGTGTGACGATGATGTTGTTTTGCCCTTGGCAAAGTCCAAGGATAAGGAATAATAGGACGAAGAGAAATTCGAGTCGTTTTTTCATGGAATTGTCATGTTTCAGTTTCAAGCTTGTATGAAAAGCGAGAATGTGTCTGCAAAGATACAAAAAAATGAAGAATGAAGAATGAAGAATGAAGAATTTTTAATAACTTTGCCCAAGGAAAAACATAAAATGTAATACTATGGAAAGAAGAAGTTTTCTGCGAGCAAGTGCTTTGGGTGCTGTGGCTATGGCGGCGCCCGTAAGTTTTGTACAGGCTAAGATGGTGGCTCCTGCGAAGTCTGCCAACGGGAAAGTCAATCTGGGTTTCATCGGGCTTGGGCAGCAGGCGATGTATCTGCTGAGCACCTTCATGGCGTTCGACGACGTGCGTGTGCTGGCTGGCTGCGATGTCTATGACGTCAAGCGCAATCGCTTCGAGCGTCGTGTGAAGGAGTACTACGGGTCGAAGGGCGAGAAGAAGGTGAAGGTGGATGTCTATGAGGACTACCAGGACTTGCTGGCTCGAAATGACATCGACGCTGTGGTTATCGCTACGCCCGACCACCAGCACGCCATCATCGCCATCGCCGCTTGCAAGGCAGGCAAGGATGTCTATCTCGAGAAGCCGCTCACGCTCACCATCTTCGAGGGACAGCAACTCGTGAAGGCCGTCCGCAAGTATGGGCGCATCCTGCAGGTGGGCAGTCAGCAGCGAAGCAGCGGCGAGTTCATCCATGCTGCCACGCTTTGCCGTGAGGGCATCCTTGGCAAGATAGATAAGATAAAAGTCCATTGTGGACGTACTGCGACGAACCCTAAGAGTGCGGCTCCTGTGCCCTACAACCTGCCGAAGCAGGACGTGCCAGCCGGTCTGAATTGGGACAAGTGGCTCGGTCCGCTACCTACTTTCATCTGGTACAATCAGGAGCTCGACCCCTTCATCGACGCGGAGCACAACGAGACCTTCTGGGGCGCTTGGCGTTGGTACAAAGAGACGGGTGGCGGCTTGATGACCGACTGGGGCGCTCACATGTTCGACATCGCCCAATGGAGCATCGGCAAGGACGGAAACGGCGGCCCCGTGAAGATAGCTCCTGCTGGCTACGGACGCTACGAGCAGTTGACCTTCGAATACGACAATGGCGTCATCATCACCGAGGAACCCTATAACGGCGGCGAGCAAGGCCTGCAGATCTATGGAGAGAACGGCTGGCTGAAGGTTTGCCGCGGCTCGTTCCGTGCTTCCGACAAGAAGTTCGAGAAGATGGACCTCGGCGTGGAAAAAGGCGCCTACGAGTCGCAATCGGCTCACAGACGCATCTGGATAGATGCCGTCAAGGCTCATGTTGACCCCAACTGCCCCGTCGAGACCGGTCACACCAGCTGTACCGTCTGCAACCTCGGCAATATCGCCATCCAGCTCGGCCGACCCGTCCGCTGGAACCCCATCGTGCAGAAGTTCATGGACGACCCAGAAGCCACCAAACTGCTGCACTACGAATACAGAGAAGGCTACACGCTCGACGTCTGAAACGACAGGCACGTTATTTAGTTAAACAACGGATTGAACGGATTATAATTTAACCACGAATTGCACGAATTACACTCTTTAAGCCTATTGAGGGCGTAGCCAATTCGTGCAATTCGTGTAATTCGTGGTTAAAGGTCGTTAATTGTTCTTAGGCTTGACTTCGTAGTTTATCCTCAGCGAGTTGTTCTTTCGTGAGGCTTCCCTTATAACGTGTTCCATGTTGTCGAGCTCTTTATCAGACGAAAAGTTGATGACAGTCGACTCTCCGCTATACTTGCTGAGCAGTTCCATTAGGTCTTTGGGATTGATGGGCTCCGGCTTGGCATGGTTGATGCCGCACGAGAGCTTGTCCTCGCTGTCGATGTGGATGTCGATGACAGTCTCCTTGCCATACTGAATCTTGCGATGCTGGATGTAACGCTTGAAGCGACCACCTTGTATGTCGTCGAAAATGGAGAAGTTCATGTTGGAGTTTGCAAGCCACATACATTGGTACATGAGAGAACCTTCCTCGCCTTTATGTCTGCGATTGTAGTCGGCCAGAGATGCTATGTATTCTTCATCACCTGCGCCTCTTAGTGCGATAGCCCTGTCCCTTGCTTTTTGGTAGAAGTCGCCAAATGCTTGCCAGTCACGATAGAACTTGCTGCCGCTAAGAGTGAACTCGTTAAAGCCTTCACCTTTGACGTCTATCTTGCAGTCTTCACCTGGCACAAAAAGGAACTCAAGGTAAAACCGTCCTGTCGTTCCGTCCTTCTTTACTGTTTTGATCATGCCCGAATAGGGTTGATCTAAATTGATGCTGAACTTAAACTTTCCTTTCATTACCTTGACACTATCCACGAGTTGCGGCATTTCATTCATGTCGTAGTTCCATATATAAATTAGGTAATGGTCAACATTGAGGGCATTGGACACTTTGCCTTGCAGCGAGAAGGTTGATGAGGAAGGCTTGACTGTCTGTTCGATGAGGTTACTTGCCTTTTGGAACTCGGGTGTGGCAAAGGCACTCAGCGCCAATGCAATCATGGGGAGGACGTAAAGCACGCGGCTGCGTCGGCTCCCTTTGGGTTTTGTCTTTAGCATCATACTGATTCGCTTTTTAGTTAAACTGTGATTGAAATTATTAGCGAAGGTGTAGCTGTTGGCGCCCACAGCTTTCCTTATGACTAATTCTGAATAGGCATGGCAGGAGATGCCATGACGAAGGACATAGTCGTCGGCTTCGTACTCGTGCACGTCGCGAAGGTACATCCCCAAGAAATAGGCGAAAGGGTTCCACCATTGCACGGCCTCGACCAGCGTGAGCAGAAGGATGTCCGCGGAGTGACGGTAGAGGATGTGAGCCTTCTCGTGAAGGATAATCTCTCGACCGTTCTCTTTGTAGTCGGCTTCGCTTATGACGATACTTCGCAGCCAACAGAAGGGAGCCACGTTCTCTGCATGACAATAAATGCGGATGCCGTCGTCCTCCTTCGCCCAGATGCTTCCACGACGGATGATGCGTCCCATCGATAGCACTTCCCTAAGCCGAATGCAGAGAATCGTCATCACGCCGATAGCATAGAGAAGGCTCACGACATAGAACCAAGGGAATGGCCTCTCCACATCTCCCCTCTCACTCGGGAGAGGGGTAGGGGGTGAGGCTATAGGTACTCCGGCCCTGCTCAAGCCCTGTTCGATGGCCTGGACGGCGGGCATGTCGTCCATCGACAGAGCCGAGAAGTTGCAGAGCGGCAGCACAAGGCTCAGCATCAGTATGGCGAGTAGCGTCATCCTGTTGAAGCGGAACATCTTCTCCCGGAACATCAGGAAGATGCCCGGCACGAAGAGCAAGATGAGCAGGATGGCCGACTTGATGGCGTAGATGAGGAATGCGGACATGGTGAATAAAATGAAGAATGAAGAGTGAAGAATGAAGAATTTGCTTTAGCTCGAAGTAAATCAACTATGAACTATGAACTATGAACTGTAAGTTGTTCCTCCAGTTCGTGCAGGAAGTTGATGAGTTCCTCCTCGGACAGTTCCTCTTCGCGGATGAAGAAGCTAAGCATGGAGCGCAGGTTGCCGCCGAAGAAGGTTTTCTTCACGTCGTGCATGGCCTTGCGAACGTACTCGCCCTTGCCAATCTTGGCGATGTAGTAGTGCGTCTTGCCCTCGCCGTCCTTCTTGAAATAATCGACAAAGCCCTTCTCGTAGAGCATCCGCATCTCTGTGGCGAGTGTCGTGTAGGCAGGCTTCGGGTCGAGCTGTTCGTAAATCTCACGGGCAGAGACGGAGCGGTTGATGTCCCAGATGATGGACATGATGTCGTACTCCGTCTTGCTGAGGATAGCCTCTCGTCTGTTGTTCGTTTTCATCTTTTTGCTTGTTTTCTGCCGCAAAATTATGGGGAAATAGAGAAAGTAGCAGAGAAGAATGCCCAAAAGATGAGGGAATCAGCAGGAATTTAACCTTTATTAATAGAAATAAGCGCGTCAATGCCCGACGAAGCATAAACAAATAGTTGGCAAACATCACGTGGATAGTTTGCCAACTAAGCATGTGAAGTTTGCCAACTACGCGTGGATAGTTTACTGCTGATTACCTTACCTTAGTGTAGAAGGTCGAGGCAGGAAGGCCCTGTTTGTTGCGGAGGTCGGCATCTGTGAAGCCGCTCCAGCCGTAGCGGACGAGCGTCGGATTCTTGACGGCAGGCGAGGAGAGGAGTATCTTGTCGCCTTCAATCTTGATGTCGGCAGGATGGAACATGCCATCGTAGGCGGCAATCTCGAAGCCTCGCGTGCAACTGAGGCCGTCTGCATGGTCGAAACGCAGGCAGATGTTGTTGTCCTTTCCTCGGACAGCAGAACGAAGCGTCGGGCCTTCGCTCTCCAACTCATGGCCGTAAGTGTGTTTCAACGCAAGCAGGGCCAGGCGCTCGCCTACAGGACGCTTTGTGCGGTAGTGAACGTCGTTGGGGTCGCCAAGGTCGCTTGTGACCACGAGCGCAGTATATGGCAGCTCGGAAGCCAGACGGCGCTGGCTGTCGCGGAAGGCAGGCCACGAAGGTCGCGGCAGGCTGCTGAGCTGGACGACGTAGAAGGGCAGGGGATGCTTCTTGTGGAACTCGCTCCTCCATCGCTGGGCGAAGAACCCACGCCACGATTGCTCAAGGAGCGTGAAGAGCCGCTCGTGTGCCTCGATGTTGTGGGCATTACTCTCTCCCTGGTACCAGATGACGCCACGGATGGGCAGATGTCCGAGCGGCGCGATGGCTGCTTCGAAGAGGTAAGCGGGTTCGTAGGGATGGCGCTGAAGGGGATTGTATGCAGCCGACTCCTTGTTGAGGGCGTGGGCGATGTTCTGCGTCATGCGGCCGCGTGCCCAAGCCTGTCCGAAGTCGCCGTTCCGCCAGTCGCGCAGGATGTTGGGGAACTCCCATTCGAGCGTAGAGCGGTCAATCCAAGACTCCGTCGTAGAGCCTCCAACGGCGTTACAGATGATGCCGATGGGCACGTCGGGCAGGCTGTCGCAAAGGACACGTCCGAAGTTGAAGGCGACGGCAGAGAAGCTCCGAACCGATTCGGGCGAAGCCGTCTTCCATCCCTGGAAGTCCATGTGGCGGAGCTGGTTCGTGAAGGCAAGCACGCTGTCGTCCCACTCCACGGCATCCGTCCTTGCACGCGCGGGCATATTATATATATGTAGGTTGGTGAGGCGCTTGGCGTCGGCAAGGTCCTCGTCGAGCGTGTTGCATTGGTCCACGCGCAGCTCCATGTTCGACTGTCCGCTGGCAAGCCAAATGTCGCCAAAGTAGAGGCTGTCTATCGTGAGCGTCTGCGGCTTGGCTTTCGTCAGGTTCTTGAGCAGATAGGGATACTTCTCGGGATAGTAGAAGTGGTAGTGGTCGGGGTTCAGCGGCGTGGCCGTGAACGTAAGCTTATAGGGACCGCCTGCCTTCATGTCGGGCAATTGAATGGTCCACAAGCCGCTGGCATTCGAGAAGTTGTTGCTCTCGTGTACCACCTTTCCGTCGCGGGTTAAGGTCGCCTTGATGTTGCGACGGGCATCGGAACGTCCTTCAATCCAAATGGGTTCGTTGCGCGGTAAGACCATTCCGCTGGAATAGACCGGCGGCAAATGCAGGCCGCCGTAGTCGCCCGTGAGGGCTGAATAGACGGTCTTTGCCAGAATGTTTGCGCCTTCGGGATTGGGATGCAAGGCATCGGGGAAGAGGTCGGGACGCGAGTGTAGGGGCGTGAAGAGGTCAATGAGCTGTGCTCCGGAGCCTTGTGCAACTCGTTCGATAGCCTCCTGGACCTGAGCGTGCCAGTCGCGCGTGCCGCTCTGGAAGCGTGGGTGACGGTCGAAGATGGGCGTCATCTTGCAGACGAGGATGCGGGCCTCGGGGTTCACCAAGCGGAAGGAATCAATCAGGGCGCGATAGTTCGGGATGAACTCCTCCTTCCAGTCGGGCCAGTTGCGCGGGTCTGTGTCGTTCAGCCCAAGATGGATGACCACCCAATCGGGTTTGAAGTCGAGTGCCTGATGGAACTCCGGCAGGCCGATGTATGGGCGATGTCCCTTATATAATAAGGTAGCACCAGAATGTCCGAAGTTGCCCACCTCGTAGCCCTCGCCCAGCATCTGCTGCAAGCGAACCGGGTAGGAATCGTGCTCGCGGTCTTGCAGGCCGTAGCCGTAGGTCACGCTATTGCCCACACAAGCCACCTTGACCTTCTGTGCTGCGTGTGAGGCACAAACGCAAAGGCACAAGACTATGAATATGATACCTCTATTCTTCACTTAAAACTCGTTGCAATGTTGGAAGAAACCTATCTCGTCGAGTTCCTTCTTGAGCTGAATCTCTTCCTCTGGTGTAATGTTTTGGAAGGGCGTTCGATTAGGTCCGAGGTCGAGGCCAATCAGCTTCATGATGCGCTTGCCGCCCACGATGTTGCCACGGAAATGGCAGATGACGTTGATGACCTTCTGCGAGTAATCCTGTAGTTGACGCGCGGACTCTAAATCGCCTCTGTTCCAGGCATCTATGATTCCAACAAGGTTTTTGCCATTGTAGTTCGTCGTGCCACCAATTCCGCCTTTTGCTCCACCCATAGCGAGGCAGGGAAGGATGGTCTCATCTTGGCCGTGAAGCATGTCGAACTTGCCTCCACCATAGAGTCGGCACTGGTTATACTCATAGAGGCTCTCGAAGGTGTACTTGATGCCGGCAAAGTTCGGAATGCGACCGTCAACTGCTTTGAGGAACTCAACCATCGGCAGGAAGGCACCATTAAAGGCAGGAATGTGGTAGAAGTAGAAGGGTAGGGCGGGTGCTCCTGCGGCAATCTCCTCACAATACTTCACGAGTTCCTCGATTCGACCGATTTTCGGGAACGGAGGCGCCATAGCTCCTATGCCCCAAGCACCAATCTTTTGAGCGTGTTCGGCAAGCTTGCGGCTCTCGCGAACACAACAACTTCCCACATGCACGATGACCTTGAAGCCTTCGGGCGCAGCCGCAATCCAAACTTCGGCCAGTTGCATGCGTTCCTCAGGCGTCAGCATATAGCCTTCGCCACTACTTCCGTTAATAAATACACCCTTCAGTCCGTTCTTCTGCAGCATTTTAGCATAAGCAGGGATGGGTTCCAAGTTAATGTCGCCATTCTCGTAAAATGGGGTAAACGGCGCGTCGATTAGTCCGATGATTTTCTCCATAATATGATTTTTAGTTAAGTGTTTGTTAGTTTCAGGGAACAAAGGTAGCATTTCTTTTATTAAATGAGAAATTTCTTGTCCATTAACAAACGTTTATAGTTAAAATTTGTATCTTTGCAGCACTATATTAACAAAAACCTTTACCAACATGAAACAAATGAGACTTTTAATCGTGACTTTATTTGCCGCTGTTCTTCCGATGGAGTTATTGGGCAACATGGTGATTAAGGAATTGAATTCAACCTTTACTGGGAATGAGTATGGAATCGCCAATGAGACTTATTCAGAAGGCACTTTAACCACGTCCGAGGGCAACACCTGGACATGGCGGGAAGGCGGAGAGGCCAAGTCGCCCGTCATCAGTATGGCAGAGCTGGACGGCTGGAACTGTCTTTCAGTCAAACCCAAGACATCCCAATTCGCCATGGTTACCGACTTTAGTGTTCCAGGCAACATCCAAGAGATATTCTGTGCCTTTGGCGGCAACGTCGGGATGGTCATAGTCGATTTCGGTGAAAGGACTTTCTCGTATAACCTCAACATCCCGGATGACGGCAAAATTTACTATTATTCTTTTGGTTACAGCGACATGAACCTGAGCTCTACAAATGCCAACCAAGTAGTTCAGATGGTATTCACCCCAAAAGATGAGAGCTCTGACCTGCCCATGTATATCCAGCGTGTCAACATCACGACAGAAGTTACCGCAGCTGACAACAACGACTACGTTTCGGAGTTTGGTGACTATGAGGGCGAAGGCGTCACTCTGATTGCCAATGACAGACTGCACAACTGGTACTTCTCGTTGCCCGCAGACGGTACAGCACTTGAAAAATACAACACACAATGGAACGATGAAATGTGCGTTTATATGCGAGCCACTGGCGGCAGCAGCACGTACCCGAGGCTGAAACTTACCTCAGACTTCCGTGTAGAGGGAAAGGTGAAGAAGCTTATCGTCAAGGCAGGTGGCGACATACATCACATCTATTATTCGAGTCCGTACGGAGCTTCGTATGAAAGCAAATTTTCAACCAGCAATCTGCCTTATTACGATAACTTTGAACTTGATTTTGGCGACGGCATAGAGATGAACGACGTCTTCTCTTCCGATATGTATGTGGGCAGGAACACTTTCCTGAAGAGCATCACGCTCGTGATGGAGGGCGGGGAGATGAACTTCTCAGGCATCGTCTCCACCTTCTGCGACTGGGAGACAACGGATGTGACGGAGTCATACAAGTGTGGAGTCGCATCGAGCAAGGAGGACACACCCTGGTCTGCTGCCTTCTACGACCCCGAGACTCCCGTCGGGATGACCACACTCATGCTGACTGAGACAGACGCGCTCCCCACCGAGGGCGACTCCTCGACTGGCGTGGAATGCCTCGTCATTGGCGGCTATTCCAACACAAAGGGCGTGGAATGCGAGTTCCGGAACTTGTTTGGCGTGACGGGATGCATCAAGAAGATTGTAGTGAGGTTTGCCGGACATCTTGAGGCCATTGCCGGAATTATCTACGAGCGTGGCACCACCGATGAGAAGTTGCAGGAGATGCGCAAGAATGTCCAACAAGATGCTGACTTCACCGATGCCGTGCTGGAGTTCGACGGTGAGACAGAATATACGGATGCCAGCATCATCCTCTTCTTTAGCGGCATCGAACCCTACTTCTTGCAGAGCATTACTATTGTTCAGGATGAGGGTACCGATGACGATCTGCTTCATGGCAAGTGTGGCGACAATCTGGAATATGCTTTGACAGAGTTGCCTTACACAATCTGGGTATGGGATTCTGCATCAGAGCAGTCGGTTCAAAAGCCTGCCCTTAAGCTCACCATTACTGGCACGGGCGAGATGTATGATTATGATGACTGGGAAAATCTGGCTCCTTGGCGTGAAGAATATTGTGAGCAGATTGGTGAGATTGAGTTGCCCGATGGCATGACTCGAGTGGGCAATGAAGCGTTCGACGATTGCTACAATGCTCACATCAGTGGGCTGCCCAGCACCCTTCAGAGCATTGGCTCGTATGCTTTCTATGGCATAAGTTATTGGCCAAGCGAGGATTTGCATCTTCCTGAGGGTCTCTACTCCATTGAATACAGTGCTTTCCGTTATTGCGGTGGCATAAAAAACCTGTATATACCTGCCAGTTTGGCCTATATAAGTGATGCCGCATTTAGCTCTCTCTATGATATTGAGAACTTCTATGTAGATGAAGCCAATCCGTACTTCAAAGTAGATGGCGTAGCTATCATCGATACTCGCTACAACAGACTGGTGGCTGCTACCCTAAACACAGTTATCCCAAGCTATGTCGAAGAGATTGGTGGTAGCGCGTTCTCTGATCTCGCTATCGAAGACATAACTATTCCCGAGAATGTGGTTACAATCGGTTCGCAAGCTTTCTCCTGGACCAAGATTCAGAACCTCGTTATCCCCAACAGTGTGACTACAATCAGGTCTTATGCCTTCTACGCTTGCAGGAATCTTCAGACCGTCGTCATTGGCACGGACGTAATATACATTGATTCCAATCCCTTCTACATCAGCAACAATATCACCGATGTGTATTGCTTCGCCAATCCCGATGCGCTGACCTGGACATCAGGCAACTACGAGAACAAAGCGTTCATGGAAAACAAGGCCACAAAGATGCACGTCTATGCCGCTGACCTGGCGAAGTACGAGGAGAAGTTCAGCTTCCTCAACGTCACCTTCGTAGGCGACCTGGCAGACTGGGAAGACGGAATCAAGGAAATTAAGGACTCTAAAGACCTTAATGACCTTAACGCCGGATGGTTCGACCTCAGCGGCAGGAAGATTGTAAATGGCAAATGGTCAAATGGTAAATTGCCTCAGGGCATCTACATCCGGGGCGGCAAGAAATTCATGGTAAAGTAATTCTTCCGGTCTTCTACCTAACAGAAGCGGGGCGGCTGCAAGAAGCTGTCCCGCTTTTTGTTCTGGCGTTTTGTTTTCCCCCGAAGGGCGTTTGTCCTTACCTCTTTTTGCACTTTTCCGCATTCTTTGTTCAATTTTGAATTTAATAATTTTGTATTTATAATTAAAAGTCGTACCTTTGCACGCGTTTTTCAAAGATTACACATTACTTTTCGGATATATGGAACTAGATATGCTGACGGCCGTTTCGCCTATTGACGGCAGATACAGAGGCAAGACTGAAGCTTTGGCAGCATACTTTTCGGAGTATGCTCTGATTCGTTATCGCGTGCGAGTTGAAGTGGAATACTTCATCGCGCTCAAGCATTTGCCTTTGCCACAATTGCAGGGCATTCCCGCCAGCGACGAGCAGCTTCGCGACATCTACCGTAACTTTACGGAAGAGGATGCCAAGCGCGTGAAGGACATCGAAGCTGTCACGAACCACGATGTGAAGGCTGTCGAGTATTACATCAAGGAGCAGTTCGACAAGATTGGTGGTCTGGAGCAATACAAGGAATTCATCCACTTCGGCCTCACAAGCCAAGACATCAACAACACCAGCGTGCCCCTCAGCATCAAGGAAGCGCTCGACCAAGTCTATTACCCTCTCTTAGAGGAACTTATTGAGCAACTCAGTCAGTTCGCTGAAGAGTGGAAAGACGTTCCCATGCTGGCCAAGACACACGGACAACCTGCCAGTCCAACCCGCTTGGGCAAGGAGGTGATGGTGTTCGTCTATCGTCTCAAGCGTCAGCTCGACATGCTTCGTGCTTGCCCGCTCACAGCCAAGTTCGGTGGCGCGACAGGCAACTTCAACGCCCATCATGTGGCTTTCCCTATGTACGACTGGCGCGAGTTCGGCAGGAAGTTCACCAGCGAGAGCCTTGGACTTGAACGAGAAGAATATACCACACAGATAAGCAACTACGATTGCCTGGGCGCTGTGTTCGATGCCATGAAGCGCATCAACACCATCATCATCGACCTCGACCGCGACTTCTGGCAGTATGTCTCGATGGAATACTTCCGCCAGAAGATTAAGGCAGGTGAAGTCGGCTCGAGCGCTATGCCGCACAAAGTCAATCCCATCGACTTCGAGAACTCGGAAGGCAACCTCGGCATTGCTAACGCCATCCTTTCGCACCTCAGCCTGAAGCTCCCCATCAGTCGTCTGCAACGTGACTTGACGGACTCGACTGTGCTCCGTAATGTTGGTGTTCCTGTCGGGCATATGCTCATCTCGATACAAAGCACCCTGAAAGGCTTGCGGAAGCTTGTCCTCAACGAAGAGGCCATCCGTCGCGACCTTGAGAACTGTTGGGCTGTTTGTGCGGAAGCCATTCAGACCATCTTGCGCAGAGAAGCCTATCCGCATCCCTACGAAGCCCTGAAAGCCCTGACGCGTACGGGCAAAGGCATCGACGAAGCAACCATAAAGAACTTTATAGAGGAACTGAACGTCAGCGAATCCGTGAAGGAAGAACTGCGTGCAATTACTCCATATTCATACACTGGAATGTAAGAAAAACACATTAATCCACAAACACTTAAACACATGATTAACGAACAAGAAAACTGGAGAGACAAATTCTCGGATGCAGAAGCACCAAGGCGCGCTTTTGATGCGCGGAACTCGGATGCAGAGAACGGAGGTCGCCGTGATGGCTATCGTCCGCAGAGTTACAACAACGACAGACAAAACAGCTATGGGCGTCCGATGCGTCCTCGCATCAATCGCCCTTACAATAACAATCAGGGCCAGGAAGGCTATCAGCCTCGCGAAGGTTATCAGCAGAGGGAGGGTGGTTACCAGCCTCGTCCTCGCTATAATCGTGAAGGCGGTTATGGGCAGAGAGGAGGTGGCTATCAGCCCCGTCCCCGTTACAATCGTGAAGGAGGCTATCAACCTCGCGAAGGTGGTTATGGGCAGAGAGAAGGTGGCTATCAGCCCCGTCCTCGCTACAATCGTGAAGGTGGCTATCAACAGAGAGAAGGCGGCTACCAACAGAGAGAGGGTGGCTATCAGCAGCGTCAAGGTGGTTTCAACCGCCGTCCTCGTATTAACGGCTACAATCCTCATGCTAAGTACAGCATGAAGAAGCAGATTGAGTATAAGGAGACACATATTGATCCGGACGAGCCAATCCGCTTGAACAAGTACCTTGCCAATGCTGGCGTTTGCTCTCGTCGCGAGGCTGATGAGTTCATTCAGGCTGGCGTGGTGAAGGTCAATGGTGAGATTATAACGGAACTCGGCACAAAGGTGAAGCGTTCCGACGAGGTTCACTTCCACGACCAACTTGTCAGCATCGAGAAGAAGGTCTATATCCTCTTGAACAAGCCTAAGGATTATGTGACCACAAGCGACGACCCGCAGAACCGCAAGACCGTGATGGACCTCGTGAAGGGTGCTTGCCGCGAGCGCATCTATCCTGTAGGCCGCCTCGACCGCAACACGACTGGCGTGCTTCTCCTCACGAATGATGGCGAGCTGGCAACTAAGCTGACGCACCCAGGCTTCATGAAGAAGAAGATTTATCACGTCTATCTCGACAAGAACGTTACCGCTGCCGATATGAAGCAGATTGCCGACGGCATCGAGCTCGAGGACGGAGAAATCCATGCAGACGCTATCGAATATGCAAGCGAGACTGACCGCAAGCAGGTGGGCATCGAGATTCACAGCGGCCGCAACCGTATCGTGCGCCGCATCTTCGAGCACCTTGGCTACAAAGTCATCCGCCTCGACCGCGTTTACTTTGCTGGCTTGACGAAGAAGAACGTCCGTCGTGGCGACTGGCGCTTCCTCACGGAAAAGGAAGTGGATATGCTTCACATGGGAGCGTTTGAGTAATTCATAATTCTCAATTCATAATTCATAATTAATATGAAAAGAACAAAAGTTATTGATGCTCTGAAGAGCACAGCATACGGAAGCGACATCAACGTCAAGGGTTGGGTTCGCTCGAAACGCGGAAGCAAAGGCATCTTCTTTATTGCCCTGAACGATGGTTCGACCATCAAGAACGTGCAGATTGTGGGCGACGAGGCTAACTTCGATGAGGAGACCTTGAAGCGCATCACGACTGGTGCCTGCCTGAGTGTAGTTGGCAAACTCGTGGAGAGCCCTGCAGCAGGTCAGGCAAGCGAGATTCAAGCCACAGGTATCGAGATTCTTGGCGACTGCGACAACACCTATCCTCTGCAGAAGAAGGGCGCCAGCTGGGAGTTCCTGCGTAGCGTAGCACACCTGCGTCCCCGCACGAACACCTTCGGAGCCATCCTGCGCATCCGTCACAACATGGCGATGGCTATCCATACGTACTTCCACGAGCACGGCTACTTCTACTTCCACACACCGCTCATCACGGCAAGTGACTGTGAAGGGGCCGGAAACATGTTCCAGGTGACGACCAAGAACCTCTACGACCTGAAGAAGGACGAGCAGGGCAAGATCATCTACGACGACGACTTCTTCGGCGAACAGACGTCCCTGACTGTCAGCGGTCAGCTCGAGGGTGAGCTTGGCGCAACAGCCCTCGGAGCCATCTACACCTTCGGTCCGACGTTCCGCGCCGAGAACTCCAACACGCCCCGACACCTTGCCGAGTTCTGGATGATAGAGCCAGAGGTTGCTTTCCTCGACCAGGAAGAGCTGATGGACCTCGAAGAGGACTTCATCAAGTACTGCGTAAAGTGGGCGCTCGACAACTGCAAGGACGACCTTGAGTTCCTGAACAAGATGATCGACAAGACGCTCATCGAGCGCCTGGAAGGCGTGCTGAAGGAAACCTTCGTTCGCCTGCCTTACACCGAAGGCATCAAGATCTTGCAGGAGGCAAAGCAGAACGGCAAGAAGTTCGAGTTCCCCTGCGAGTGGGGCGACGACCTTGCCAGCGAGCACGAACGCTACCTCGTGGAGGAACACTTCAAGAAGCCCGTCATCATGACCGACTATCCGCGCTCCTTCAAGTCCTTCTACATGAAGCAGAACCAAGAGACTGCCGACGGTGGCAGTATCGGTTACAAGGGCGCCGTAGCACCTGGTCCCACCATGCAAGGCACCGATGTCCTCTTCCCGTCTATTGGCGAGATCATTGGCGGCTCCGTTCGTGAGGAGAGCTACGACAAGCTGATGGCAGAGGTGGACCGTCGTGGTATGGACCTGACGCACCTGTGGTGGTACCTCGATACCCGCAAGTACGGCAGCTGCCCACATGCAGGCTTCGGTCTGGGCTTCGAGCGTCTCATCCTGTTCGTTACAGGTATGCAGAACATCCGCGACGTCATTCCGTTCCCCCGCACACCAAGAAACGCCGAGTTCTAAATCACGAATAACGCTTATTTCGCCAATTGAGATTTACTCATATGACAATGGAATAAGCGGATTAAGCAGAGAAAACAATCGATTAAGGGCGTGTCTGTAGTCATTCAGACACGTCCTTTTTCTTATTTTCACGCATGAATTTGATTGCACGTACATGTATATGCAATTGCATTTACATGTACGTGCAATTGCATATACATGTACGTGCAATCAATACGACGTGTCGTGTCATGCAATTCATCATGTCGAAAAGACAAATTCGACACGTCTTCTCCTGCAATCATAAACGATAAAAGGGATGCACCCTTCGTTCATTACATATTAAATATATTGACACTTTAGGTTGCAAAACAGTGGGATTTGTACCGACATTTTGTCGTGCTCTCAGTCATTTTGTCGTGCTTCGATGGCTTTGCATGGGATTTGTTGAATATGGGTGAAAGGAGAATAATGCTATGATACAGAATCCAAATCAACAACAAGAAGAGAAGAGCCTGCAGAAGTATGCTCGCAACCTCGTTGACGAGGCTAGGGCAGGGAAGCTCGACCCCGTCATCGGACGAGACGACGAGATACGTCGCGTGCTGCAGATTCTCTCGCGAAGGACAAAGAATAACCCTATCTTGATAGGTGAACCAGGTACGGGTAAAACGGCCATCGTGGAAGGTCTTGCCCACAGAATCCTGCGTGGCGATGTGCCCGAGAACCTGAAGAATAAACAACTCTACAGCCTCGACATGGGCGCGCTCGTGGCCGGTGCTATGTACAAGGGCGAGTTCGAGGAAAGGCTGAAGAGCGTCGTCAAGGAAGTGACAGAGAGTCAAGGCGGCATCATCCTCTTTATCGACGAGATACATACTCTGGTCGGTGCCGGTAAAGGCGAAGGTGCGATGGATGCTGCAAACATCCTGAAGCCTGCACTTGCCCGTGGTGAGATGCGAAGCATCGGTGCCACTACGCTCGACGAGTACCAGAAATACTTCGAGAAGGACAAGGCGCTGGAACGCCGATTCCAGACCGTCATGGTCGATGAGCCCGACACACTTTCCAGCATCAGCATCCTGCGTGGTCTGAAGGAACGTTACGAGAACCACCACAAGGTGCGTATCCAGGACGACGCCGTCATTGCTGCCGTACAGCTCTCGCAACGTTACATCACCGAGCGCTTCCTGCCCGATAAAGCCATCGACCTGATGGACGAAGCCGCAGCAAAGCTCCGTATGGAGCGCGACTCCGTGCCTGAGGAACTCGATGAAATCAGCCGTCGTCTTGCCCAGCTTGAGATTGAACGCGAGGCCATCCGTCGTGAGAGCAAACAAGACCCCAAGCTTGCGGGTATCGAGAAAGAGATAGCCGACCTGCGAGGGCAGGAGAAAGAGATGCGTCAGCAATGGGAGAACGAGAAGCATCAAGCCGACCAGGTTCAAACCCTGAAGGACAGCATCGGGCAGCTCCGTAGAGAAGCAGAGCAAGCAGAACGCGATGGCGATTACGCTAAGGTTGCCGAGATTCGCTACTCGAAGCTGCCAGAGCTTGAGAAGCAACTCAAGGAAAGTTCTTCTGTCAGCAATAAACTGCTTCGCGACGAAGTCACTGCCGATGATATAGCTGATGTCGTAAGTCGTTGGACCGGCATTCCTGTCACGAAGATGCAGACCAGCGAAACCGAGAAGCTGCTTCATCTTGAGGAAGAACTGCACAAGCGCGTTGTCGGTCAGGAAGAAGCCATCGCTGCCGTAAGCAATGCCGTGCGCCGTAGTCGTGCTGGTCTGCAAGACCCGAAGCGTCCTATCGGTTCGTTTATCTTCCTCGGTTCGACTGGTGTGGGCAAGACGGAACTGGCAAAGGCACTGGCTGAATACCTCTTCGACGACGAAACGATGATGACGCGTATCGATATGAGTGAGTATCAGGAGAAGTTCAGCGTGACGCGTCTGATAGGTGCCCCTCCAGGATATGTCGGTTATGACGAGGGTGGTCAGCTCACCGAGGCTGTTCGAAGGAAACCTTATCAGGTCGTGCTCTTCGATGAGATAGAGAAAGCGCATCCCGATGTCTTCAACACCCTGCTGCAAGTGCTCGACGATGGCCGTCTGACGGATTCGAAGGGTCGAACCGTCAACTTCAAGAACACCATCATCATCATGACGAGCAACCTGCTGACAGGCGCAGACCTCGACAAAGGAGAGCAAGATGTGCGCGACATGCTGGTACAGCGTGGCATTCGTCCCGAGTTCCTGAACCGAATCGACGAGATTATCGTCTTCCATCCCCTCAACTGGGGCGAAGTGAAGCAGATTGTCCGTCTGCAGGTTGAGGGAGTTCAAAGGATGCTTAAAGAGAATGGCTTGACTTTGGAGGTAAGCGATGAAGCCATCGACTTGCTTGCTAACGAAGGCTACGACCCAGACTTCGGAGCGCGTCCCGTCAAGCGAGCCATCCAGCGCCTCCTGCTCGACGACCTCTCGAAGGAACTCCTTGCAGGCCGACTTGACCGCAATCGTCCCATCAAGGTCGATGCCAAAGAAGGCAAGTTGACGATGGAATAAATGGAACAATAAATGAATGAAGCCGAGAGCAAACGCCCTCGGCTTCATTGTTTATTGCCAATTAAGATTTAGAGCTTAATCTTGTCGGCTGCGCCCTGAATGGCTTCGTTTGTCTTAGCTTTGCCATCTTCTACAGCCTTTGCACCTGCATTGGCTGCATCGTTGACAGCCTTCTGGCCTGCGCTGACTGCATCGTTGACAGCCTTCTGGCCTGCGCTGACAGCATCGTTGACAGCACCCTGAGCAGCGTCAGCAGCTTCGTTTACAGCGCCTTCAACCTGTTCCTGAGCGGCTTCAGCAGCATCCTGAGCGGCATCCTCGGCAGCTTCTTGGGCAGCGCCTGGCATTGCAGCAACCTTGTCGATAACGGCAGTCAGAGGAGTTACGTCGATGTTGAAGCCCTTCAGAGCCTCGGCGTTCTCTTCAACGAAAGTCTTGATCTTAGCTGCATACTCAGTAACCTTCTCAACGTTACCGGCGTCAACCAGACCAGCCAGCTGAGTCTGAACAGTCTCCAGAGCTGCTGTGATAGCAGTTGCGTCACCAGCCTGTACCTTTTCTGCGAGTGCGCTTACGACTGCTTCGGGAGTAGCCTTCTCGAAGTCGAGAGCCTCTTCAGCTGTGTTAGCTTTGTTACAGCCAGTCAGACACATTACAGCAATTGCTGCCATTGCAAATAACTTTTTCATACTTGTTTGAATTAAAGGGTTTATAAATAAGTTAATAAAACTTGTATCGACGTTTTTTATGTTTTCCGCAGCGAAGTTACGTTTATTATATGATATGCGCAATAGATTTTGCAAGATTTTTTGCTTTGCAGGCTTGAAAGTTTAGGAAAATATGCTTAATTTTGTGCTCAAGTTATGCAAAAAGTGACAAATCCTCTCATTTGGCTTGCTCGTTTCCGTCATCGCAAAGGTTATGGCGTGCACAGTCCTTTTGCCTTCCGCTTCATCACGGATGTCATATACGAGTCACATCCCTATTATGGCTATGCGTTGCTCGACCGCGGGCTGCCTCTTTCGATGCGACTGAGGGTACGTAGGGGGTTGCATCTCTTGCTTCGCATTGCCAATCATCTTCAACCATCTACCATCGTGCTTCCACGGGATGCTTGGTGGGAGAAACGCTATTTGAAGTGCGGTTGCAAGAATGCCAACATACAATGCGGATGGCAAGAGGGAGAGGTGAGCATGTGCTTGCTGAGAGAACCTTGCGATGAGGCTCTTGAGCATCTGGGAGAACATTCTGTGCTTCTCCTCGATAACCTGCACCTCCATCGCGATTGGTTCAAGAGCATCCCATCAGTAGTCAGCTTCGACCTCTATGACTTCGGAATAGCATTCTTCGATAAACAATATAATAAACAATACTATAAAGTGAATTTCTGATGAAGGTATATACTAAGACTGGCGACACAGGAACGACGTCCCTTGTAGGCGGAAAGCGCGTTCCCAAGGATTGTGCTCGACTGGAGAGCTACGGAACCATTGACGAATTGAATGCTCAAGTCGGCCTCTTGTTGACTTACGTGAGCGAACCTGTGGACAGAGAAACGCTCATAGGCATCCAGAACAACCTTTTTGTGATTGGCGCTCAGCTCGCTACAGAGGCTCCTCAAGTGCCATCCGTTATCATTACTTCCGTTGACGTAACAAAGTTGGAACAAAGCATTGACGCGGCTTCTGAAGGTCTTCCAAAGTGGCGGGGCTTCACCCTTCCCGGAGGGTGCAGGCCGGCAGCACTGGCTCATGTCTGCCGTACTATTTGTCGCAGAGCAGAACGTCGCATCCTTACCCTCAATTCATCGGAGGAAGTTGCCCCGGAACTCCTTGCATACGTCAACCGATTGAGTGATTATTTCTATATTCTTGCACTTCGCCTCAATTTTTTGCAAGGAACAGAAGAAATTTTATGGCATAAATGATTGCAGTTTCAAAAAATGTTGTATCTTTGCACACCAAAAACAAAAAAACACTAAAGAGAATACTATGTACTGGACATTGGAATTAGCTTCAAAGCTTGAAGATGCACCCTGGCCAGCAACCAGAGAAGAACTGATAGACTATGCAACTCGTAGTGGCGCGCCCCTCGAAGTTATCGAGAATCTGACTGAAATGGAAGATGAAGGCGAAGTTTACGAAACGATAGAGGACATTTGGCCTGACTATCCTACCAAGGATGACTTCCTCTTCAACGAAGACGAATATTAAGACTTATTGAAATAAAAAGGTAAGCGAGGTATGATTTCTCATGCCTCGCTTTTTTATATTGGTTAGTATGGTTGCCTATCTCTGCTTCCTGAATATCTGCTTCATCGTCTCTGGGTCGAGCGGAATCATATCTGGCAAGTTCAGGTTCTTCACCATGTGGAGCGTGCCCTGCTTGTACTTCTGGAAATGGGCCGACTGGATATGACTCTGGTACGCTTCCTGAGAAGCATAGATTTCAAGGATGCGAATCTGCGTGGAGTCCTCAGCACTTTGCATGGGGAACAGACAAACGACGCCAGGCTCGCGTTCCATACTCAAACGGTCTACCTCGTTGGCAAACGCCAAGTACTCCTTCAGGTACTGCGGATAGACCTCTATTTCGCTGATACGGACTAACATGTCTTGAGCAAATGATGTTGTGGCAAATAGCATGGAGATAAGCGCAAACCAAAACCCCTTCATAGGCATTACGTTATTTCATGTACTGATTGAAAAACTCCGCCAGTGTGTCCCAAGGAATCATGTTCTTTGGCTCGCCTTTACCTTTCAGTTCAGTGTAGCCTCCGTCGTAGAGGTCACAATGCGAGGCTTCGGGAATGATGAGCAGTTGCTTGTTCTCTGGGTTGGGATTGGGCTCTCCTACGAACTTGTAACCCTCAGCCTTACCATCTACCATATAGTGATAAGCTGCTTCGCCGAAGTAGCGCGAATGAGCTTCAGCACCATGCATCACGAGGACTGCAGAGCGAATCTCGTTGATGTAGTAGAGGAAACGGCTGTTCGAATAGGCTTGTGTACCGATAACACGCCAGCCGTCGTTCGAGTTGCCGCTGCGAACGTGATAGCCGCGAGTGGTCTTGTAATAGTCGTAGTAGTCCTTTACGAACTGAGGCGCATCATCGGGTAGGGGATCAATGACTCCACCAGCCATCGCCATTGGGTCTGAGAGACGTTGTTTGGCGAGAGCCTCACGTGCAGCATGGCGCGACTCTTCCTTGTCCTCGCTGTCGTAGTATCCGTTTCCACTGACGCGAGTCATATCATACATCGTCGAGGCAACTGTAGCTTTGATACGTGTATCTGTTGCTGCAGCATTCAGAGCAATACCACCCCAGCCGCAGATGCCGATGATGCCAATACGGTCTGCATCTACATTTTCCTGTTTCGACAGGAAATCGACTGCGGCCATGAAGTCTTCAGTATTGATGTCAGGCGAGGCTGTTCGACGAGGTTCCCCGCTGCTTTCACCAGTATAGGAGGGATCGAAAGCCAACGCAACGAAGCCACGTTCAGCCATCTTCATGGCATAGAGACCGCTCGATTGTTCCTTTGTGGCACCGAAAGGACCAGAAACAGCAATGGCTGCAAGTTTTCCCTCAGCATCCTTTGGCGTATAAAGGTCTGCTGCAAGTGTCAGTCCGTATTGCGTTTCGAACGTCACTTTGCGATGGCTCACGTTTTCGCTTAGCGAAAACACCTTGTCCCATTCCTGCGTCAGATTCAATGTCGTCATATTCTCTTCTGTTTTAGTCTGTTCTTTGTTTGTGCATCCTGCAAGCATCCCGCCCAGCAGGATTGCGGCTAATATAGTTTTCTTCATACCTTCTTTCCTAATTCAAATGCTTCTTGCAGTTTGGGGTTTCCTTCAATCTCTCGGGCATCATTCACGCCTCCGCAGAAGAGCGTACCAGCTATTCGACTCTTTGGATAACAGTCTATCCAGCCCGTCAGGCCTATCTCTGCTCGCTTTGGCGTCTCTGTTTCATCCTCGGCAGCCGTAGTCAGCAGATAGACATCGCGGAACTGATAGTCCTGTTCGTACATAGCATTCATGCGGTCAATGAGTGTCTTCATCTGACCGCTCATCTCATAATAATATATAGGTGTAGCCCAGCAAATGACGTCTGCTTTCAGTACTTTAGCCATGATGTCGTTCACATCATCGTTGATGACACAACGGCCCAGCTTTTGACAGCCCAGGCAACCCTTGCAGAACTGGATGTCTTTGCCGACGAGGGAAATCTTCTCCACATCGTTCCCTGCAGCCTTAGCACCTTCCACAAACTTGTCAGCGAGCATATCGCTGTTTGAGCCACGACGCAGGCTCGTAGAAATAACTATAACCTTCTTCATAATATCACTTTTTTGCCGTTCTTAATGTAAATTCCTTTCGAAGTATTGCTGACTCTTTGCCCGTTCAGCGAGTAGAGTTCCTCGTCCTTTCGACAATGTGACGCTGATATTGCTCTCGCCAGCCTTCAGGAACGAGCGCAATTCACTTTCCGACAGACCATCAATCTTGCCCAATCTTGTGTAGCTCCAGGGGTTGCTGCCGTAGAAGAGACAGATGTTGCTGCCGTTATAGAGGATGACGTCGCCAGGCTGAGCCGTTATTTGTTCGTTGCTTGTGGGCAATGAGAAGCCAAGTGCTCCCCAAATCTCAAAGCCGCCGCTACTGTTGAGCGTAACGGTAACAGGTGCTTGCTGCAACTTCTCTACCAAAGCCTTTGCTGCGGTATTGTTTTCGAGAGTTACGCTTTGATTCTGTCCGTCG
>ONSR01000030.1 GCA_900320565.1 uncultured Prevotellaceae bacterium | reverse complement strand
TGGCATCAACCATCCTTCTGTCCAGACCGAAGGGACGAACTCCTCGGACGGAACGCTGGACAAGCAGTCATCAAATCTCTATGACCTGCTTGGCCGACCAGTGAAATCGCCAGTCAGGAGAGGTATTTATGTGCGCAAGGGCAAGAAGGAAGTGGTAAAATAAAGTTCCTAAACTCCCATATGTAAAGCATCCTTCGGCCAATGGCGGAAGGATGCTTTTTTATAAACAAAACCCAACCATGACCAAGACCTTTGTGCCTTTTTTTAGTGTGTTTTTACTTTGTGACTTTATGTCTTAGTGTTTGTTCAATCATTTTATATTCACTTTTTCCACATTAAATTTTCAATTATCAATTTCTTTTCGTATCTTTGCCGCGAAAATGGGGTAGTATGCTCCATTTCCAGAGCTAAAGCTCAACCAAAAGAAGATGAAGAAACTACTCATAGAGACATACGGATGCCAGATGAACGTGGCCGACAGCGAGGTTGTGGCCAGCGTGATGGGTATGGCTGGATACGAGGTGACGGAGAGTCAGGACGAGGCAGATGCCGTGTTCCTGAACACTTGCTCTGTTCGCGACAATGCCGAGCAGAAGATTCTCTCCAGGCTCGACTACTACCATAGCTTGCAGAAGAAACAGGGAAGGCGCATCATCGTAGGCGTGCTTGGCTGCATGGCAGAGCGCGTCAGGGAGCAGCTCATCGAGGCGCATCATGCTGACCTCGTGGCCGGACCTGATGCTTATCTCACGCTGCCCGACCTGATTGCTCAGGCTGAATGCGGTCAGAAAGCCATCAACGTGGCGCTTTCCACCACAGAGACTTATCGCGACATCGTGCCGCAGCGCATCTGCGGACCACACATTTCGGGTTTCGTCAGCATCATGCGAGGTTGCAACAACTTCTGCCACTACTGCATCGTGCCCTATACGAGAGGCCGCGAGCGCAGCAGGGATGTGGAGAGCATCCTGCGTGAATGCCGCGACCTGCAAGAGCGTGGCTACAAGGAGGTTACGCTGCTTGGGCAGAATGTGAATTCGTATAAAAGCGGGGAGGGGGCTTTTCCCTCGTTGCTTCGTCTTGTGGCCCGTGCTGTGCCTCAGATGCGTGTGCGTTTCACCACTTCTCATCCCAAGGATATGAGCGACGAGACACTTCGTGTCATTGCCGAAGAGCCCAACATCTGCCACCATATTCACCTGCCGGTGCAGAGCGGAAGCGACCGCATCCTGAAGCTCATGAACCGCAAATATACAAGGGAATGGTACCTCGACCGCGTGGCTGCCATACGTTGCATTATCCCCGATTGTGCCATCACGACAGACATCTTCGTCGGTTACAGCAGCGAGACGGAGGAAGACCACCAGCAGAGTCTCTCCCTCATGCGTGAGGTTGGCTACGACAGCGCCTTCATGTTCAAGTACAGCGAAAGGCCAGGAACGTACGCCAGCAGACATCTGCCCGACGATGTGCCAGAGGAAGTGAAGATTCGTCGCCTGAACGAAATCATCGCCTTACAGAACGAACTCTCGGCAGAAGCCAACAGTAAGTGCATCGGCCAGCAGTACGACGTCCTCATCGAAGGTGTGAGCAAGCGCAGTCGTGACGAGCTCTTCGGTCGGACAGGACAGAACAAAGTGGTCATCGTGCCTCGTGGCGACCTGCACATCGGGCAGACAGTCCCCGTCATCATCACAGAGAGCAGTAGCGCTACGCTCAAGGGAATGAGAAAATGAAAGAATGAAAGAATGAAATAATGAAAGGATGAAAATAGGAAGTAAGGCTCATAAGAAGAGAAGGAAAAGCAAGATAGCATGGCGGATGCAGGCCGTCATCAGCACAATTAGTGTCAGCCTGCTGCTCATCCTCATGGGACTCGTTGTGTTGCTCTCGCTCACAGCCCGTGTTGTGGCCGACAGCGTCAAGGAGAACCTGACCGTCACCCTTGTGCTCAACGATGATGTCCAGACACAGCAAGCCGTCCATCTGCTCGACTCGCTGAACAACATGCACTACGTCAGCGGCATCGACTACATCAGTCGTGAGCAAGCTCTGCAGGAACAGATTGAAAACATGGGCCTCGACCCAACAGAGTTCCTCGGCACTAATCCCTTCGCTATCTCAATGGAGATGCGGATGAAGCCAGAGTTCTCGTCTGCTGACAGCTTGCAATGGATAAGCCAGGAACTGCGAAGGTCGGATCTCGTGGCTGATGTCATGTATCAGAAAGACTTGGTGGAGAGCCTGAACAGGAACCTTCATCGTGCCTCCTACTTCTTGCTCGCCGTTGCACTTCTGCTGGTCATCATCTCGCTGAGCCTTATCAACAATACTGTCCGACTGAGTGTCTTCAGCCATCGTTTCGTGATTCACACCATGAAACTGGTCGGAGCGAAGTGGAGTTTCATTCGCCGTCCGTTCCTTGTAAGGGCGTTCTGGATAGGTGTTGCCTCAGCCTTGATAGCCGATGCGGCCATCTTTGGCGGCATCTATTGGGCATCGCGTTACGACGGCAGCATCTTGAACTATATCACCCAAGAGAACATGATTATCACAGGCATCTCGGTGCTCGTCATCGGACTGCTGCTGACAATCGTCTGCACATACTTCTCCGTGACCCATTGCCTCAAGATGCGTGGGTCGGAACTCTATTAGAATGAAGAGTGAAGAATTTGCTACCGCCTTATAAATTGTCAAATAAATCGTATAATAGTAAATCGTCAAATCGTAAATAACATGGCATTTAGCAAAAAGAACTACATCCTGTTGGCCATCGGAATGGCAATCGTCATCCTTGGTCTTGTGTTGATGTCAGGCGAAGGAAGCGCAGAAGGTGTCTTCAATGCCGACATCTTCAGTGCTCGTCGCATCAAAGTGGCACCTCTGGTGAGCCTCTTCGGCTTCTGCTTCATCATGTTTGCCATCATGTACAAGCCCAAGGCAAAGAAGGAAATTAAGTAGGAGGCACGTCTATGACTGTTATCGAGACCATCATCATTGCCATTGTGGAAGGCCTGACGGAGTTTCTCCCTGTGTCTTCTACAGGACATATGATTATCACGCAGAACCTCTTGGGCGTGGAGAGTACTCCTTTCGTCAAGGCGTTTACCATCATCATCCAGTTCGGCGCCATCCTTTCGGTTGTGTGTCTCTACTGGAACCGCTTCTTCCGTCTGAACCGCAAGCCCGTTCCCTACGGCAGCACACCATTACAAACTTTCCTCCACAAGTGGGACTTCTACTGGAAGCTGCTCGTTGCGTTCATTCCAGCGATAGTGATAGGCTTCATCGGCAAGATGTCGGGTTTGATTGACCGCTTCCTCGAAAGCGTCGAGGTGGTAGCAATCATGTTGGTGCTTGGCGGCATCTTCATGCTCTTCTGCGACCGTCTCTTCAACAAAGGAAGCGAGCGTACAGAACTGACGGAGGCACGTGCCTTCCGCATCGGTCTGTTCCAATGCATCGCCATGATACCGGGAGTGTCACGCTCGATGGCAACCATCGTAGGCGGTATGGCACAGAAGCTGACCCGTCGGGCTGCGGCAGAGTTCTCGTTCTTCCTGGCCGTTCCCACAATGGCAGCAGCCACCGCCTTGGACTTCCTGCAGTTGTTCTTCGGCGATGAGGCTGATGCAAGTTGGGCTACACGCGACAATTTGCTGATGCTTGCGCTGGGATGTGTGGTGGCTTTCGTTGTGGCGTTACTCGCCATGAAGTGGTTCGTAGCATTCCTCACCAAGTATGGTTTCAAGGCATTCGGCGTCTATCGCATCATCGTGGGCGTCATCATTCTTGCCCTTCTCTGGTCGGGGCATTCACTTGTAATGGTTGACTGATGGATTTCATCGAGGGAGAGATACTTTGTTTCGACAAGCCGTTGCACTGGACGAGCTTCAATCTTGTCGCTAAGATACGGAGTCAACTGTGTCATCGGCTCGGCGTGAAGAAGCTCAAGGTAGGTCATGCTGGCACGCTCGACCCGTTGGCGACGGGCGTGATGGTCATCTGCACAGGCAAGGCAACGAAGCGCATCGACGAACTGCAAGCGCATGTCAAGGAATATGTGGCAACCTTGCAGCTTGGCGCGACGACTCCCTGTTTCGACCTCGAAAAGCCAATCGACAAGACATATCCTACCGATCACATCACCGAACCGTTGGTGCGCGAAGTGCTCAGCAAGTTCATCGGCCGCATCGAACAGGTTCCGCCTGCTTTCTCGGCCTGCAAGATTGATGGAAAGCGTGCGTATGATTTGGCAAGAAAGGGTAGGGAAGTGGAGCTCAAGCCCAAGGTGCTCGTCATCGATGAGATAGAGCTTCAGAACTTCAACCCTGAGACGATGCAAGTCACGATACGCGTCGTCTGCAGCAAAGGCACATACATCCGCGCTTTGGCCCGTGACATCGGAGAAGCCCTGAACAGCGGTGCTCACCTCATCAGCTTGCGACGAACTCGCGTTGGCGACGTCAAAGTGGAGGACTGCATGCAGGTCGAAGACTTCTCCGATTGGCTTGAAGGCAATTCATAATTCATAATTCACAATTCATAATTATTTCCTTGCCGCCCCAACAATACTCCCCAAACGACCAAACGACTAATTCTCTAAACGACCAAATACAATATGAAACTACAACAATTCAAGTACAGGCTTCCTGAGGACCGTATTGCCCTGGAACCCGCTCCTTTCCGCGATGACTGCCGACTCATGGTGATTCATGCCAAGAAGGGTGTCATCGAGCATCACGAATCGTTCCGAGATGTGCTCAACTACTTCGACGAGAAGGACGTCTTCGTGTTCAACGACACCAAAGTCTTCCCGGCTCGTCTCTACGGAAACAAGGAGAAGACAGGTGCCAAGATTGAGGTCTTCCTGCTTCGCGAACTGAATAAAGACATGCGTCTCTGGGACGTGTTGGTCGATCCGGCACGCAAGATTCGTATCGGCAACAAGCTCTACTTCGGCGAGGACGAGTCCTTGGTGGCTGAGGTGATAGACAATACCACCAGTCGCGGCCGTACGCTCCGCTTCCTCTTCGATGGTACGCACGACGAGTTCAAACGCGCCCTCTTCGCCCTTGGCGAGACGCCTATCCCCAAGCAAATCATCAAGCGCGATGTCCTGCCTGAGGATGCCGAGAACTTCCAAACAATCTTTGCTGAGAAGGAAGGTGCTGTGACGGCTCCGACGGCTGGCTTGCACTTCTCGCCTCAGCTGATGAAGATGATGGAAATCAAGGGTGTGGACTTCGCCTTCGTTACCCTGCATTGTGGACTCAGCAACTTCCGCGAGATAGATGTCGAGGATTTGACGAAGCACAAGATGGACAGCGAAGAGATGCACATCGACCAGCAGGCGTGCGACATCATCAACAAAGCACACCTCGACGGACACAAAGTCGTGGCTGTCGGCACAACTGTTCAGCGCGTTCTCGAGACCTCGGTCTCTACCGACGGACAGCTCAAAGAGTTCCACGGCTGGACGAACCGCTTCATCTTCCCGCCCTACGACTTCCACATGGCAGACGCTATGATAGCGAACTTCTATATGCCTTACAGCACGCTCCTCATGTTGACCGCTGCTTTCGGCGGCTACGACCTCATCATGAAAGCGTATAAGGAGGCTCTTCGCTACAACGAGAACGACGAAAGCAAACGCTATCGCTTCGGTCCCTACGGCGATGCGATGCTGATATTGAATGACTAATCGTAGTTCGTAGTTCATAGTTCATAGTTCATAGTTGAGGAGATTGTGCTGTGAAAGAGAGTATCGTCAGGGATAAAAGCATGTCCTTTGCCATTAGGATAGTGCGTTGCTACAAGTATTTGGTTGAGGAAAAACATGAATTTATCCTTTCCAAACAGATGCTTCGCAGTGGAACAAGTGTCGGAGCAAACATAAAGGAAGCGTTGAGAGGGCAGAGTCGTCCTGATTTCACAGCCAAGATGAATATCTCATTAAAAGAAGCCAGCGAGTGTGAATACTGGATAGAACTGCTGACAAACACAGATTACTTACCTCAGGACTCTGCCCAGTCTTTATTGGAAGACTGTCGGGAGTTAATAAAAATGTTAACCTCGATAGTAAAGTCAATGAGTGAGAAATAACTATGAACTATGAATTATGAACTATGAACTTTACCTATCGTTGGGGAGCAACCTCGGTGATAGGGAGGATATGCTGCGCCGTGCCATCATGCTCATTGGCGAGCGGATAGGTGCGGTGCAGCGTGTTTCGTCCTTCATCGAGACCGAGCCCTGGGGCTTCGAAAGCACAAATCCATTCCTGAATGCTGCCGTGATGGTTTTGACGACACTTTCGCCAATCGAATGTCTCGACGCGACACAGCAGATAGAGCGTGAGTTGGGACGCAAGAAGAAGTCGAAAAACGGCATCTATCACGACCGACCTATCGACATAGACCTGCTTCTGTATGGCGACTTGAAGCTCTCCACACCCCGACTCACTATTCCGCATCCACACATGTACGAGCGCGACTTTGTCATGATTCCGTTGAGGGAAATCATGCCCTCCATAGAGGAAGGGAAAACTTAACGTGCTTAAATCGCACTCCGCACCTTAGGGGTGCGCCTTGGTGCGATTTAAGAACTTAACACGTTAACTTTGCAAACTTCACGTGTTAAGTTTGCCAACTTAACGTGCCGCGTTTTCGAACTACCTGCTTTGCATCAGTTAGGAAATGCTGTTTAAAGATAAAAATTAAGCAGTTAAGCGATTTTTTTTTATTTTTCATTTTTCATTTTTCATTATTTTATCGTACCTTTGTCCCCGCATTTGCGAAACAGTGTCGACGAGAGATGCTGTTCGACAAACAAGTTCAACACATAACACACAACATTATGTACTTAGATTCAGCTAAGAAAGAAGAGATCTTTGAGAAGTTCGGTCAGGGCAAACAAGACACAGGTAGTGCCGAGAGCCAGATCGCTCTGTTCACTCACCGCATTGCTCACCTCACCGAGCACATGAAGCAGGCTCGCGACATCACTCGTTACCGTGCAATTGTCAAAGCTCTCGGCCTGCGTAAGTAATCTACGCAGCTCCGCTGGAAAAGAAACAAAGGCTGCATTCCCTCAGCGGGCGTGCAGCCTTTCTTTCTTTTAATTATTAACTATAAAATAGGAAAACCTAGGATTGCCTAGGAAAGCCTAGGACTGCCTAGGATAACCTTTTAAATATTATGAATTGGAAAAAGATTTTGCCTGATGTGCTGGCTGTCCTGTTCTTTGTGGCTGTCAGCGTCAGCGTCGTGTATTTCATCGTGCCCATCCGCGATGGGTTGGTCCTGACGGGACACGACCACACCGGAGGCGTCGGCAGTGGTGTGGAGATGGACCAGTACAGAGCGACTCATAATGGCGAGCGTACGCGTTGGACCAACACGCTCTTCTGCGGAATGCCCACTTATCAGATGAGTCCCAGCTATCGCAGCACGGAGACACTTAGCATGATGGAACAGGTCTATCAGCTCGGCTTGCCAGGTCTCTCGGCCTATGCCGCCTACGTCTTCATGATGCTGCTCGGCTTCTACATCATGCTCAGGGCGTTCGACTTCCGCGTTTGGATGGCAGCTCTCGGTGCAGTTCTTTGGGCCTTCAGCAGTTACTACTTCATCATCATACAAGCCGGACACATCTGGAAACTCCTGACGCTCAGCTTCATTCCGCCTACCATCGGAGGCATGGTGCTGTGCTACAGAGGCCGATACTTGCTGGGCATCGTGGTGACGGGCTTCTTCACGGCGATGCAGGTGCTCAGCAATCACGTCCAGATGAGCTACTATTTCCTGTTCGTCATCGGTTTCATGTCGCTCGCTTTCCTTATCGACGCCATCCGACAGAAGACGTTTGCCAAGTGGTTGAAGGCAACCTTGTGCTTTGCCATTGGCGGCATTCTGGGTGTCCTTATCAACCTGAGCAACCTCTATCACACTTGGGAGTACAGCAAGGAAAGCATGCGTGGCAAGAGCGAGCTTACGCAAAAGACGAAAGACCCTGCTGACCAGACATCAAGCGGACTTGAGCGAAGCTACATCACCATGTGGTCGTATGGCAAGGGAGAGACTTGGACGTTGCTCGTTCCGAACACCAAAGGCGGCGCAAGCCAACTGTTGGCCGACAACGAGACGGCAATGAAGAAAGCCAATCCGACGTTTGCTCCCATCTATCGTGGCTTTACACAATACTGGGGCGAACAGCCCGGAACAAGCGGACCGGTGTATGTCGGAGCCTTCGTCCTCATGCTCTTCTGGCTCGGCTTCTTCGTCGTGAAGGGTCCGATGAAGTGGTGTCTTATCGCGGCAACCGTGCTGAGTATCCTGCTTTCATGGGGCAAGAACTTCATGGGCTTTACGGACTTCTTCCTCGATTACGTGCCGATGTACGACAAGTTCCGTACCGTCGCCAGCATCCTCGTCATAGCTGAATTCACGATTCCTTTGCTTGCGATGCTCGCCTTGAAAGAGATTGTGACCAACCCCGACTGCCTGCGTGGCAAAGAGGACCACATCTCGCGCGTACATTATATTACTATAAGCTTTGCGCTTACCGGAGGTATGGCTCTGCTCTTCTGGCTCATGCCTGACATTTTCTTTGGCAATTACGTCTCAACCTCCGACCAGATGTACATGCAGCAATACGTTTCGGCAGGTTATATCCCGCAGGAAATGGCTGGACAAATCCTGGCGAACATGAGCGAGATGCGTAGGGCGATGTTCACCGCGGATGCCCTCCGCAGCTTCATCGTCGTGGCAATCGGCACAGTTCTGCTGCTTGCATATCGCTTCCAGAAACTGAAGGCGACTCCGATGATTGCAGGTATCATCCTGCTCTGCCTCGTCGATATGTGGGGCGTGAACAAGCGCTACCTCAATGACGGCATGTTCTCCCGTCCGCAGACAAACGCTCAGGCGTTCCCCGAGACAGAAGCCGACAAGATGATTCTGCAGGATACCGACACCTATTACCGTGTCTTGAACCTGAGTGTGAGCACCTTCAACGATAATACCACCTCGTACTATCACAAGAGCATCGGTGGCTATCATCCAGCCAAACTGCGTCGCTATCAGGAACTTATCGAGGAGCATCTGCAGGGAGAAATGGGCAGAATCAATCAGGCAGTTGTGGAAACTGGCGGACATCTGGAGGCATGCAATGGCGACAGCCTCTTCGCTGTGCTCAACATGCTCAACACAAAGTACGTCATCCTGCCTTTGAAGGACAACGGCAAACTGCCCGTCCAGAATCCTTGGGCACAAGGCAACGGCTGGTTCGTCGAGCAGATTGAGTATGTTCCTGATGCTGATTCGGAGATTGCAGCCTTGCACAATATAGACCTCAGAAAGGTGGCAGTAGTGGACAAGCAGTTCGAAAAGGTTCTCGGAGAGCAGACCCTCTCTAACTCTCCCTTAAAGGGAGAGGACTCAGAACAAGAAGTTGGGACCGTCGAACTGACCAGCTACGAGGCAAATCGCCTGTCGTACAAGGTGAAGAGCCAGCAAGGTGGAGTCGTTGTCTTCAGCGAGATCTACTATCCAGGCTGGACTTGCACCATCGACGGACAGGCTACGGAGATTGCTCGGGCCAATTATGTATTGCGTGCCATCAAGGTTCCTGCAGGCGAGCACGAGGTTGTCATGACCTTCGACCCGCAGACTGTTCACATCACCGAAGCGATTGCTTACAGCGCTCTGGCAGTCTTGGCAGTAATGCTCCTTGCCTTCCTCGGCATCAGCATCTATAGGAAAAGACAAAAGAGATAGGCGTCCCGATTCGACGACCCGTGTCGAGTTGTCAGTACCACCATGGTGAAACTCGAGTTTTCCCACGGTGGTACTGCAGTTTCCCCATGGTGGTACTGGAGTCCTCCTATAGGAAATTTTTTGGAGTACTGGGTCAAATGTGTCTTCGAAGCCTGCCTCTGTCAGTAATTATGTCAGTCGTGACAGATAAAAGTGCGTGTCAATTCGGTTTGGCACGCACTTTGTATATGAGAATGTGGAAAGTTTAACCAATTAATTAAATAAGACAATGAACGTAAAACCATTGGCAGATCGCGTGCTCATTGAGCCCGCTCCTGCAGAGACAAAGACAGTAGGCGGCATCATCATCCCTGATACCGCAAAGGAAAAGCCCTTGAAGGGCACCATTGTTGCCGTAGGTAATGGCACGAAAGACGAAGAAATGATCCTCAAGACAGGCGATGAAGTCCTCTATGGCAAGTATGCCGGAACGGAGCTCGAGATTGAGGGCAAGAAGTATCTCATCATGCGTCAGAGCGACGTGGTGGCAATCTTGCAATAATTCATAATTAAGAATTCATAATTCATAATCGTGTTATTATGAGTTTTGAATCGAGTACAATAATCCAGAAAGTTTAACCATCATGATTCATTCTTCACGGTAAGAAACCTTAATTGTGAATTATGAATTATGAATTAAGAATTGAATAAAATGGCAAAAGATATTAAATTTAACCTCGAAGCCCGCGATGTGATGAAGCAGGGCGTTGACCAACTGGCAAATGCAGTCAAGGTGACTCTCGGTCCGAAGGGTCGCAACGTTATCATCGAGAAGAAGTTCGGCGCTCCTCAGATCACTAAGGATGGCGTCACAGTCGCTAAAGAAGTGGAGCTCGCAGACGCTTTCCAGAACGCTGGTGCACAGCTCGTTAAGAGCGTGGCAAGCAAGACTGGCGACGATGCAGGCGACGGAACAACCACAGCAACCGTATTGGCTCAGGCTATCGTACGCGAAGGCTTGAAGAACGTGGCTGCAGGTGCCAATCCAATGGACCTGAAGCGCGGTATTGACAAGGCAGTCGCTGCTGTCGTCGAGAGCATCAAAAAGCAGTCTGAACCCGTTGCTTCCGACTATCATAAGATTGAACAAGTGGCTGCCGTAAGCGCCAACAACGACCCGGAAATCGGCAAGCTCCTTGCTGATGCCATGCAAAAAGTAAGCAAGGACGGCGTCATCACCATCGAAGAAGCCAAGGGTCGTGACACAACAATCGGTGTTGTGGAAGGCATGCAGTTTGACCGCGGCTATCTGAGCGCTTACTTTGTGACCGATACGGAAAAGATGGAGTGCGTGATGGAGAACCCCTACGTCCTCATCTACGACAAGAAGATTTCGAACCTGAAGGACTTCCTGCCCATCCTCGAACCCGCAGTTCAGAGTGGTCGTCCTTTGCTCGTCATCGCAGAAGATGTTGATAGCGAGGCTCTTACAACACTCGTAGTGAACCGTCTTCGCACTCAGCTCAAGATTTGTGCAGTAAAGGCTCCAGGCTTCGGCGACCGTCGCAAGGCCATGCTTCAGGATATTGCCATCCTGACTGGCGGCGTTGTGATTAGCGAAGACACAGGTCTCAAGCTCGAACAGGCCACTATCGAAATGCTCGGCACTTGCGATAAGGTGACAGTTTCGAAGGACAACACGACCATCGTTAACGGCCATGGTCAGAAGGAACTCATTCAGGATCGCATCAACCAGATTAAGAACGAGATCAGCAACTCCACAAGTGACTACGACAAGGAAAAGCTTCAGGAACGTCTCGCTAAACTGAGCGGCGGTGTGGCTGTGCTTTATGTCGGTGCTCCCAGCGAGGTTGAGATGAAGGAGAAGAAAGACCGCGTTGACGATGCACTCTGCGCTACTCGTGCAGCCATCGAAGAGGGAATCATCCCTGGTGGCGGTGTGGCTTACATCCGTGCACAGGAAGCATTGGAAGGCATGAAAGGCGACAATGCTGATGAGGAAACAGGTATCCAGATCATTCGTCGTGCCATCGAAGAGCCTCTCCGTCAGATTGTCGAGAATGCAGGCTTGGAAGGCAGCGTCGTTGTCAACGAGGTTCGTAACGGCAAGGGCGATTACGGTTACAATGCTCGCATAGATAAGTACGAGAACCTGAAGGCTTCAGGTATCATCGACCCTGCCAAGGTGACACGTGTTGCTCTGGAGAATGCAGCCAGCATCGCAGGCATGTTCCTCACTACGGAGTGCGTTATCTGCGAAGCAAAGGAAGATAAGCCCGAAATGCCTATGGGCGGCGCTCCAGGCATGGGCGGCATGATGTAATAGTTCATCACGTCAATCATAACAAGAAGAGCCCCCTGCAGACATCCTGCAGGGGGCTCTCTTTATATAGATAATGTATTACTTATCTTCTCTGACGACGTGCGCTGACACGGGGAGCTGCGCTGGCAGTACCTTCGCTCTTCTCTTTCTTTGTTGTTGTGTCACCGCTCTTGGCTCTTGGTGTGCGGCTGCTACCGAAGATAGGCTTCTTTGCAGGCTTAGCTTCCTTAGCTGCCATCTCTGCATCAAGGCTGTCCTTCTTTGTTGTGTCAGGCAGGAATCCACTTCCCCAGACGTTCTTCTCGAAGTCGTTTAACTGCTTCTCGATGCGTTTCTGCTCAGCTACCATATCACTGTCAGTGGGGCAGTAGTTGTGCAGCATCTTGCCCTGCATGTTGTTGGTCTTGTAGATTTGGCCCTCGTAACGATTCATCGTGAAGAAATCGTCAGCAGTCATGTTGGTGACATTATTAAGGTCGCTGGGCATCATAGGCAATTTGGCAAGCCAGGGAGCCACGTCATCGTAGTTGACCCAGAAGAGGGGATAAGGCGTTGCATCGCTACTGAACTCGTCAGCACCACGCATGAGGACGGGGCAAAGGGCAGTCACCTTGGTCTTGAAGGTGCCCGTGCGCTGGTCCATATATATACTTTCCTTGATGTAGTAACGTGTTGCTTCAGCACTTGGAACGTCGCTATCAGCAACAGTCAGCTTGCCGCCATTCTGCTCGTAATAGATGCCATAGCGCTCCAACATATCTTTCACGGGAAGCTTATCCTTCTCGTCGAACGACTCGTTGCCGTCCAGCTTATAGGTATAGGCATTGATGCGGCCTGTGAGGATAAGGCGGAAGAGGTAGGTGAAGAGGTTCACCTGTCTGCCCATAGGCTCTACGGGATAGTACATAGGTGCGTTTTTGTCTTTCGTCAGGTCAAGCTGGCGATAGATATCACGTTTCCAAACCACATCTTCAGGCATGGCTGCTGTAGTGGGGAACATAAGCGATGCACGGTCGGTGGCAGAGGATTTCGCTGCCTGTTCAGTCTTTTCGGGCGTGGCAGTAGCGCGACGCTTTGCTGGCTGAGCCTGTGCGGCACTTGCCACGAGGAGTGTGACCGTGATGAGAAAAAGTATGCGCTTCATAGCTTTTGTGTTTCTATGTTTCGTTATGACGTTATTTCGTTATGACGTTATTGCGTCAGGTTATCTTATTTAATAATGACCTCCATGACGCCATTGAGCGTACGCTCTATGCCGTCGGGACCTGTGGCATGTATTTCTCTGATGTAGAATCGTTTGTTACGAGCCAAGCCACGCATCTGTGCTTTCTGTTGCTCGGAGAACTTCGCACCGTTGCTTTGGTAAGGCACAGCATTGCCCATTGCATCAAAGAAAACTATCTCGAATTTGTTCACGCGGAAGGCAATATTCAGCAGCCCGTCGTCGATAGCTGCACCGATGCCATCAGTGCCCATAAGGATTTGCTTCGAGAGGCCACCGCCCGTGAAGTGATTGTCACCACCGCCTTCAGCAGCGTATGCAATGTATGCTGTCGGGTCGGGCAACTTGCGGACGCGGAACGTGAACTTACCCATCTCCTGCATGCGACCTTCACTTTCGGCAGCAACAGTGATGACTGCTTCTGTGCCAGGCGTTGAAGGACGGGCAATATACTTGCCTTCGCCTTTTTGCTCGAAGCTGCCGCCAGTCATGCTGACACGTAACTTGCTGCTTGGAATGCCAGGAACAGAAACGCTCATCGGGTTGTCGTAGCCTGCATAGAGCACGTTCATGATGTCTGCGCTGACAGTTGCGCTGGGGGCAACGACGCTGTACTTCTGCGTGAAGTCGCGACGTACCTTCTCTCCAGAGCCGTTCAGCATCTCGATGTAGCCACTGAAGGTAAAGTCGCCTGTCTTGCTGCACACCGTCTCATAGTAGCCCTTGTCGCTTTGTATCTGCTTACCGCCAATATAGATGGTGGGACGGCGTGTTGTATCGACAGCAGCCATGATGATTTGTGCGCTGAAGCGTCCACCTTGAACCACTGTCTGGGCATTCGGGATGACGTATGCATTCAGTTGGTTTACGCGAATATCCTTGACGTCGATATTGCTTACGAGATTGTGCAGCACCTCACCCTCAGCATAACGCACATCGTTCTGCAACTTCGTGAGCAGTGTTACAGCAGCGGCCGTCGGCATATTCTCGAAGGAATACTCCTGCCAGTTCTTGCCGAGAACCTTTGCTTTTGTAGGCACTTCGGTGGCAAGGTTGCTGGTGATGATGTCCTTCTTCTCCTTGTCCGTCACCATCTTAACGATACGTTCGCGATAGCTATTGATAGCTTTATAGAGTTCTTTGCCACGACCTGTGCCGGGAGCAAGCATTACTTGTGTGCTGGCTTCCAAGTCTTCGCGGTTCTTTATGTTATTGACGTCGGCATCCTTTCCATCGCTCTTGCGTACGATAGCCTCCTTGAGCTCCTCTGCCAAGTTGTAGAGAGAGTCGCTCATGCCGCGCACATATTGTGCCTTCTCGTACCATTCCTTCACCTTTGCAGGGTTGTTTTTCATCTGCTGGTCGAAGGTGCTGTAAATGCCCATGTTGGATTTGGAGGCATTCTCGGTACTCTTCTTTAACCCGTCTGCCACAAGAGAGAAACCATTCAGTACATCGCTCGACACATTGAGTGCCAGCATGGCCAAGAGGACCAAGTACATCAGATTGATCATCTTCTGACGTGGGGATATCCTTTTCTTCTTTATAGGCATTGTCTTATTGCTTTCTGATTATTCAGAATACTTTGATTATTCCGATTATCCAGAGTCTTTATTTTTCGTTCTCTTCTGTGCCGGGCACGACCTTCATGTTGATGGTCAGTGCCTTTATCATGCGGGCATAGACGTTATTGAGTTCCTCAATCTGCTGAGCCATGCGGCGTGTCTGTTCATCAATCTGCTCGATGGTGCTGACTTGCTTGCTGATGTTGCGCAACTGAAGCTCGTAAACGGTGGCAATGCCTGTGATGGAACGGTTGAGGTTCTCCATTTCCTCGCTGTCGGTTGACATGCGTTCTGCCTGCTTCTTGACGCGTCCGAATACCTCGGTGAGCTCTTGAAGGACTTCAGCATAGTTCGTGATAGCCTCCTCGACAGTAGCTGGATCGGTTGCCTTGATTTGGTTGCCGTCTACGGTTGGGCCGCCGTTCTGTATCTGCTCGAGTGCAAGCTGAGCCTGTGCTGCTGCCTGACCTGCTGCTGCGAGGTTGGCTGCTGCAGCACTGAGACCTGTTCCAGCTGCCAAAGCATCTGGGTCGATAGGACCAGCTGCTGCGGCAACTGCGCCGCCACCAATGACAGCGGGACCTCCGCCACCGATAACGATGGGACCTTCAGGCACTTCAGCTCCTTCGGGAAGGGGAGTGCCGCCAGCCACTACGATAGCTTGTCCGCCAGCAACTGCTGCTTCGCCTTCGGTGCGAGGAACTTTCTCGTATGTCTTTTCGAAACCAGAGATGAAGAAGACCAAAACCTCGGTTATCATACTGATGAACAATATCTCGTTAGCTCCGGGAATATGTGTCAGTTTGAACAATGCACCTAATACCACGACTGCAGCACCCCAGCTGTAGGCGTAATTCATGAATACTTGACCGGATGGCGAGTCCATCCATTTCTGCAATTTAGCTATAGGATTCATATCTTTGTATCTTTTCTGTTGTTGTTTTGCTGTTGGTGAGTCGTTTTAGCGACGTGTCTTACGTGTGCTGACGGTTGGTCCTGATGATGATGACTTTGGACTCTTGCCGCCGCCTTTGGCAGTACCGCCGCTTACCTTGTTGGTTCCAGGCTTGTCATTCACCATGGTGCGAACGCAGCGGAAGCCTACGAAGCATCGGGGCTGGTTCTGATATTCATAGGAACGCCATGCACTTCTGATCATGCTTTCAGGGTCTTTCCATGAACCGCCACGAACTGATTTCTTCTTCAGGCGGTAGGGGTCTTCCTTAGCGGCATTGTAGGAGAGTTCGGGGTTCATGTCTGCCATGCTTTCCACACCGGCTTCCGTGTAAACGGTGCTTGTCCATTCGGCTACGTTGCCTGCCATGTCGTAGAGGCCGTTGCTGTTGGCTGAGAAGATGCCGCATTTGCAGGTGATGAGGGAGCCGTCCTGTGTGTAGTTGCCACGGTCGGGCTTGAAGTTGGCATAGAAGCAGCCTTTGTCGCTCTTGACTTCTTTGCTTTCCCAGGGGAACGGGTTGCCTTCCTTACCACGGGCAGCGTATTCCCATTCCACTTCAGTCGGCAGACGGTAACGTTGTATCTGCTTTGCGTAGCCGCCCATGCCTTTCAAGAGGAAGTTCGTACGCCAAGCACAGAAAGCATTTGCTTGTTCCCAGGAGACACCTACTACTGGATAGTCGTCGAAGGCTGGGTTCGAGAAGTAAAGCTTCATGTATCGTTCGTTGTCGGCATTACGGAAGTCGTTCACCCAGCAAGTTGTGTCGGGATATATATTAACAATGTATGTGTTAAGGAAGTCCCAAGGTCCGGACAGGGGACGCGTGATGGTCTGACGGATGATCTTGCCGTCGTCGTCAATCCATGCTGTGTCCTTGCTGATGATTACCTGCTCGTTGCTGATGGCGTGGTCTGTGTTGAGGTCGCGCTCTTCAGGGTTGAGGCGGTACTTACGCTGTGCAGCTTGCACATAGTCGTATATCTCGTAGCGATAATTCATCTGGCTTGCGTCGAGCATCTTCGTGCCGTCGATGGGGTGGATGACGTAGACGCTTTGGATTGCGCGGTCTTCATCCTCGTTGGCTTTGCGCCAGGGAATGCTCTTGCTCCAGTCGAGATGAGGTGTGATGGGGTTTCCTTCCTTGTCTTCCTCAATCTTGTATGTTTCGTCGCCACCATAAGCTGGGTCGGCAAGACGCTCTCGGATGATGCTGTCACGCACCCAGTTTACGAACTGACGATACTTTGCGTTGCTTATCTCATGCTGGTCCATCCAGAAGCCATCCACGCTGATGTCGCGCAGAGGATATTCTGTGCCCCACAATGTATCGTTCTTCTCGAGGCCGATTTTGAGTGAGCCTTTGTGTATGGGAACCATTCCGAAGGGAGTCGGTTCCGAGAAGGATGAGCCTTTGACGCCTGTCACTTCACCTCCGACGGCGTTTGCCGACGAGTTGGAGCCGAAGCAGGAGGCCAAGACCATGCAGCTGATGGCTGCACCTACTAAAAGCAGACTTTTTGTCTTCATCTTATTATTATATAGTATCAATTTAGTTTCTTAGAGTATTCGGACGGACTTGTGGAGGTTCTTTCCTTTCTTGAAGACATCCAGGTCGTGTTGATATCCGATGAGTATCTCGTGTGTGCCGTTCAGGGCTCCTATGCCGCCTGTATAGACTTCGTATGAGTAGCCGATGTTGATGCCGTGGAAGTCGAAGCCAAGCAACAGGCCTACGCTGATGGTGGGGCTGTACATGAGGCCTCCGTAGAGCTTGTGTTTGTCGCCGTCGTACAGGAGTCGGGCGTTGATGTCGCCTCGCCAGAACTGCAGGTCCGAACGTACCAGAGCGTCCATTGCCAGTTTGTATCGTGGGTGGCGGAATGTGAGGGTGTATCCGCCTTGCACCATGAACATCGGGTCTATCGTGACTTGATGCAACTTGTCGTCGCCCAGTTTCACTGTCGGCCCGAGTAGATGGACTGCGCTGATGCCAGCATACCAGAGGTTCTTGTATGTGTATCGGAGTCCGATGTCGAGGTCGAAAGCATTGCCTTTGACGTCGTTCGTTGCGAAGGCAGGGTCGTTGGGGTCTTTCAGGTCAAGCTTCGAACCGTTGAATCCCACCATGAGCAGTGCCGGACGAATGCCGATGCTGGCTCGGCCTCCCAGGAATTTCTGGTGGAAAGCATACTGAAGTTGTATCTTCTTGTTGCTGTAGGCGCCGATGGCATCGTTGAGGAAGGCAGCGCCAACGCCGTGTTTCGGTCCGATGAAGAACAGCGGCATGTCGGCATTGATGACCATTGTCTTGGGAGCTCCCTCGTAGCCAACCATCTGCATGCTGTACATTCCCACGATGTTCAATTTGCTGTCAAGCCCCGCCGCTGCAGGGTTGTAGTAGGACTGCAACGCCCAGGTGTTGGTAAACGCCGCGTCGAATTGTGCCCTTACACTGAGGGACACGATGAGCATACCTATCCAGAGCAGTTTTTTCATCCTGTTTTTAATAACGTTATATAATGTGAGTTTATTGTGTTTGACGAGGCATAAATTTATGCTAAAGTGCATTTTTTTTGTCTTTTCCCCTATAGAATCGGTCGATTTGCACTTTCTTGCTGGTTCTGGCGATTTGTTAAGGATGTTTCTTTGCTATGGCAGAAATGTAAAGATTTTTTCGTGAGATTTTCGGTTGCTTCCAGTCATGTCTTCAAACTTATGCCGTTAAATCGCTCAACTTCACACGTGAAATTGCTCAACTTCACACGTGAACTTTGCCATTTTCACACGTGAACTTTGCCAACTTCATTGCAGTACTTTGGGCGGATGACTGGCGGAGTCCCTAAATTCCTAATAATGAGCGGGTTGGCTTTTCTGCATAAAAGACCCTCATCCCTGCTTTGAGTCTGCCGACTTTAAGCGAAGGCTGATGTAAAGAAAAATTCGGGTTGTAATGTTTTTGGCAGAAATGTCTAAGGTTTTCTGAAGTCTTCCCAACCTTCGATGTCTTCCAGATAAGTGCCTTCTTGCTGAGGGGCGACTGCCAGATACTCGTCTTTGCTGACTTCGACCAACGCGGAGTCGTTCTGGAGCATGTACCTCGTGCCTCCCGAAACCATGACTCCATCCTTGATGACAAACGATTCGCGAATAGCTCCGGAAGTCTCGTTCTTGCTGTCTTTCAGGCGGATGAATTCGGAAATGGAGGAGCCGTTGTTGCCTACGCCATTTCGCAAGATGATACCTTCCGGCGTGATGGCGAGCCCCATCTCAGGGCGATCCACAAATGTGATGAGGTGAAGCGCCCCCTTGACAAAGGTGTAGATGGCTGCGTAAGGCGCCTCGCCACGCAACAAGACCTCAGGATTGCCGTCACCATCCAAGTCGGTAGAGATGAAGAGAGTGGGTGTGTGTTGCCTGTAATCGAGCGATTTCTTCTTTGCTGCATCGATGACTCCAATCTCCTTCCACGCATAATAGAGCGAATCCTTTGAGCAGGGCAATGGCACCTTCGTGAGTTCTGTGTAGATGGGACTCTCGTCGAGGGCTAATGTCTGCTCAGCCTCCTGTTCACTTTGCTTACCGCTCTTCTTGTCGGAACTGCTGCAATTGGTCAGAAACATGGCGGTCGTTGCCAGAAATATCATTATAAGATGTCTTCTCATATTGGTTGTGCCTACGTTTTAGGTTATTGCAATACAAAATTACGACATCTTTTGTTTCCTACCAAGAAAAGTGGTGTTTTTTTTGCATCTGTGTCCCATTATACAATAAAAAGTACCTTTTCTGCAACAAGTTTCAGTAAAATTAGTTATCTTTGCAGCCAAATTAACTCATAAAACAAAATAAGGAAAAAGATATGGCACAGCAAGAGGATGTTTTCAAGAAAATCGTGTCGCACTGCAAAGAGTACGGCTTCGTATTTCCCTCAAGTGATATTTACGACGGTCTGGCTGCCGTCTATGACTACGGACAGAACGGCGTTGAGCTGAAGAACAATATAAAGCAGTACTGGTGGCAGTCGATGGTGCTCCTGCACGAGAACATCGTGGGCATCGACGCAGCCATCTTCATGCACCCCACCACTTGGAAAGCAAGCGGACACGTGGATGCCTTCAACGACCCACTCATCGACAACCGTGACTCGAAGAAGCGCTATCGTGCCGACGTGCTCATCGAAGAGCAGATGGCGAAGTACGAGGATAAGATTCAGAAGGAGATAGAGAAGGCTCAGAAGCGTTTCGGCGACAGCTTCGACGAAGCAAAGTTCCGTGCAACGAACGAGCGTGTCCTCGAGAATCAGAAGAAGTATGACGACCTGCATCACCGCTTCCAAGAGGTAATGAACGCTCCTGGCGGTATCGACCTGGATGGCATGAAGCAGATTATCCTCGACGAAGGAATCGTCTGCCCCATCAGCGGAACCCGCAACTGGACTGATGTCCGTCAGTTCAACCTCATGTTTAAGACCGAGATGGGCAGCACCGCCGACGGCGCAAGCACCATTTATCTGCGTCCCGAGACGGCGCAAGGCATCTTCGTCAACTACCTCAACGTGCAGAAGACTGGACGCATGAAGATTCCCTTCGGCATAGCACAAATCGGCAAAGCCTTCCGCAACGAGATTGTGGCTCGCCAGTTCATCTTCCGCATGAGGGAGTTCGAACAGATGGAGATGCAGTTCTTCATCCAGCCGGGCACAGAACTCGACTGGTTCGCCAAATGGAAAGAAACCCGCATGAAGTGGCATCAGAATCTCGGCTTCGGCGCAGAGAACTATCGTTTCCACGACCATGATAAGCTCGCTCACTATGCCAACGCCGCTACAGACATCGAGTTCCGTATGCCGTTTGGCTTCAAGGAAGTGGAAGGCATCCACAGCCGTACGAACTTCGACCTCTCGCAGCATGCCAAGTATAGCGGCAAGAAGATAGAGTACTTCGACCCCGAAACGAACGAAAGCTACACGCCGTATGTCATTGAGACCTCAATCGGTGTGGATCGTATGTTCCTTTCCATCATGTGTCACAGCTACGAGGAGCAAGTCCTGCCCGATGGTCAGACACGTACCGTGCTGCACCTCCCCGCAGCCCTCGCACCGGTGAAGCTCGCCGTGTTCCCCTTGACGAAGAAGGACGGAATGCCCGAGAAGGCTCAGGAAATCATCAATGACCTCCGCTTCCACTTCAATTGCAAGTACGAAGAGAAAGACCAAATAGGCAAACGCTACCGCCGTATGGATGCGATAGGCTGCCCTTACTGTGTCACCGTCGATCAGCAAACACTCCAGGACAACACAGTAACGCTTCGCGACCGCGACACAATGGAGCAGCATCGCGTTGCCATCAGCGACCTGCGCAGCATCATAGAAGACAAGGTAAGCATCACCTCTCTGCTCAAGAAACTGCTCTAAAGATGAACTATAGACTGAATGCTCTTCTCCTATTGCCGTTGTTGCTTCTGGCTTCCTGCAGGAGTAGCGACGAGACTTACGACCCCCGTCACGACTGGCAGTCTCGTAATGCTCAGTGGTTTGCCGAGGTATATGATGCTGCTCAGGCAGAGATTGCTGCTGCCAAGGCACAATATCCCGAGGGAAACGAATGGGAAGAGCATTGCGATTGGCGCATCTTCAAGACTCTTTTGAAGAGTCAGGATGTGCAAGGTCCTGCTACAGACTATATCGTTTGCAAGGTATATGAACGTGGTGATGGCGACTGGAGCGCAACCTATACCGATAGTGTCCGCCTGTATTATCGAGCTTGGATTATGGACGACAACTATCCCGAGAGCAAGACAAACATGACTGTCTTCAGTCAGACCTACTATGGCGACTTCAATGACAAGACGGCTGCACCCATAGCCATGCCTGTCAATGGTACAGTCGAAGGCTTCATGACAGCCGTACAATACATGGTGAAGGGTGACGATTGGGATGTTTACATACCACAGCAATTAGGCTATAAGGGAACAGCCTCTGATGTTATTCCTGCCTACAGCACTTTACTCTATCGCCTTCGTATTGAGCTTGTGCACAAGAGCGGCACAGGAATGTCTGGTTGGCGATAGGCAGAAAGCTATCGTATATTGCCCCTTATCTTGGTGAGGTAAGCGTTGAGTGCCTCCTCGTCGCGGTTGTCGATAATCTGTATCAACTCCTTCAACTCGGAACGAATGCCTTCAACATGCGCCTTTGTGCGTGGGTTGAAGAGTATTTCGCGTAGCAGTGTGTCGTCTTCTCCCAATACGCCTCGGGCTATCTTCAAATGTCTCTTGAACGTTGTGCCGGGTGCATCCTGATGCTTCATCACGGCAGAGAAGACGAAAGTGCTCACGAAAGGCACTGACAGGCTGTAGGCCATCGCTTCGTCATGCTCGTCGAAACTATATTCGTGGACGTTTAAGCCAAGCTTTCTATAGAGGTCCAGGAAGAAGATTCGCCCCATGTAATCGCCTTCATTGATGACGATGGCGTTCTCCGAGGAGAGTGCCCCGAGGTTGGCAAACGTGGGACCGAACATCGGATGGGTAGAGACGTAGCGCATGCCGGTCTTTTCATAGAAGTCTTTCAAGCCGGTCTTTACGGACGAGATGTCCGATATGATGCATTCCTTGGGCAGGCACGGGATGACTTGTTCGAAGACGTCGATGGTGTAATTGAGTGTTACGGCGTTGATGACGAGCTCGGGCTTGAAGTCGCGAATCTCGTCGAGCGTGGTGAAGCGCTGTGTGTTGTAGAGAAAGCGCATACGCCGCGGGTCAATCTCATAGACGGCGCATTCGTGGTCGAAGGACAGGACGTCGGTAAAGAAGCTGCCCATCTTGCCTGCTCCTAAAATAAGAATCTTCATAGTGTAATATGTTAAAAACACTCCCCCAAGGGGGAGCGGGGAGGGGACTTTACTTATTGATAATTTCCATTTGCTGCCGGACGCTCTCTTCATGAATGTTCTCGAAAATGCTTTTGATGCATTCGCGACCGATGCCGAGCAGTGAACCTTGAGCACCTCGCTTGTCGAGAATCTCGCTGTAGCGGCGTGTCTGCACGACCGTCATGCCCACTTCCTTCTTATATTGGCCGATGTTGCGGCAGACCTTCATGCGCTTGGCGAGCAGTTCGATGAGTTCATCATCGAGCACATCTATTTCGTGTCGGTAGTCTTTGAGTTTGTCGGCGTTCTCTTTGGTGTCGCGGAAGACGAGGCGAGACACGATGAAGTCGAGCACTTCAGGTGTCACCTGCTGCGACGCATCACTCCAAGCGTTATCGGGATCGCAGTGGCTCTCGACCATGAGGCCGTCCAAGCCCATATCCATCGCCTCTTGGCAGAGCGAAGCAATCAGGTCGCGACGTCCGCTGATGTGGCTCGGATCACATACCACGGGCAGTTGCGGAAGCCTGCGCTTCAGCTCGATTGGTATCTGCCACATCGGTTCGTTGCGATACAACTTCTTTTCGTAGCTGCTGAAGCCCCTGTGGATTGCACCAAGCTTCTGTATGCCGGCACCATTGATGCGCAGCAGCGCGCCTATCCACAACTCGAGGTCGGGGTTGACGGGATTCTTGACGAGGACCGTCGCATCAGTACCTTTCAGCGCATCTGCCAGTGCTTGTACGGCAAAGGGATTGGCTGTAGTGCGTGCTCCGACCCAGAGAATGTCGATGCCATGCTTGAGGGCCAGCTCGACGTGTTCAGGTGTGGCAACTTCCGTAGCAGTAAGCATGCCCGTTTCCTCCTTGACGCGTTCCATCCAGGGGAGTGCTGGTTCGCCGTGTCCTTCGAAGCCTCCGGGCTTTGTTCGCGGCTTCCAGATGCCGGCACGGAATATGTGGCAGCCTTTGCCAGCCAGTTGCTTGGCTGTTGTCATCACTTGTTCTTCTGTCTCAGCACTGCAAGGACCGGCGATGATGAAAGCGCGTTCCTGGTCACTTGGCAGGTTCAGGGGTTGTAGTTGGAGTTCCATATTGTAATTTCTTTTGGGTCTAATGGGGTTAATAGGCTTGGTGGGCTTAATGGGGATTAAAGTCTTTTGATGCGTTCCAGCGCTTCGACGAACTTGTCTTCCTTGGCACAAAGGCTGATGCGAATGTAGCGTTTGCCGTTACTTCCAAAGATGAAGCCGGGCGTGATGAACACTCTTGCTTCATGGAGGACACGTTCCGTGAGTTCTTCCACATCGTTGTATTTGTCGGGGATGCGTCCCCAGAGGAACATGCCGGTCTGCTGCGGGTCGAACTGACACTCGAGGAGTCGCATGATTTCCTCTGCCAAACGACGTCGGCCGGCATAGATATCGACGTTGGCAAGCCTGTGCCAGAGGTCGCTGTTGTCGTATGCTTTGGCTGCCGCAAGCTGCAGGGCGCGGAAAGTTCCGCTGTCGATATTGCTTTTCACCTTGAGTATCCACTGCACGAACTGCTGGTTGGTGGCCAACATGCCGACGCGCCAGCCTGGCATATTATGGCTTTTCGACATCGAATTGAACTCGATGCAGCACTCTTTGGCACGTGGAATCTGCAGGATTGAAAGCCTTTCTCCGTCGTTCAGGATGAAGCTGTAGGGATTGTCATTTACCACAATGATGTTGTGTCGCAAGGCGAAATCGACAAGCTTCTCGTAGGTCTCGCGTCTCGCCCTTGCCCCCGTCGGCATGTTCGGGTAGTTTGTCCACATCAGTTTAACGCGGCTGAGGTCCATCTTCTCGAGTTGCTCGAAGTCGGGCTGCCAGTCGTTCTCGGGCAGGAGGTCGTAGTTGACGATCTTTGCGCCAAGCAGTTTCGAGAGACTTGTGTAGGTGGGATAGCCGGGATTGGGCACGAGAACTTCATCTCCGACGTTGACAAACGCCAAAGTAACATGCAGGATGCCCTCCTTGCTGCCTATGAGAGGCTGAATCTCGCTGTTCGGGTCGAGCTCGACACCATACCAGCGTTTGTAGAAACCACTCATTGCCCGACGCAACTCGGGGATGCCTATCGTGGGCTGATAGCCGTGAGCCGTGGGCTTCTGGGCTTCCTCGCAGAGTGTTTCGACTGTTTCGGGCGAGGGAGGCATATCGGGACTACCGATGGCGAGGCTGATGACGTCTTTTCCTTCGGCGTTCATCGCGGCCACTTCCTTCAGCTTGCGACTGAAGTAATACTCTGTTACGTCGGCCAATCTATCAGCAGGCCTTATGCAAAATTCACAATTCATAATTCTTAATTCATAATTAAAAATAAGCGATGCTCACTCTTCATTCTTCATTGATTTTATCGAGCTAAAGCTTCTTCGTTCTTCATTTTCAACTCAGATGCTTTGCTTTCCATCTTCGTAAATGCCAAGTTGTTTGAGTTCGCGGGTAAGCGGAGTGATTGCGTTGAGAGCCTGTCGATAGCGTTTCTCATCGTTGAACGAGAGGTCGATGTAGAACATGTATTGCCATTCTTGACCGATAATTGGCAGACTTTGTATTTTAGTCAGGTTAAGTTTATAGAACGAAAGGACCGACAAGATAGCGCTCAGGCTGCCTTCCTCGTGGGGAAGTGTGAAGACGAGGCTGGCCTTGTCGATATGCTTGGTACAGCGAATGGCCTGAGCCTTCTCGGGTTGGGCGAGGACGAGGAAGCGCGTGAAGTTGTGCTTGTTTGTCTCGATGCCCTCTTGCAGCACTTTCATTCCGTAGATGTCGGCAGCGTCGCGATGGCAGATGGCAGCGTGTCCGTGTCTGCGTTCGCGGCTGATGTCGGCAGCGGCACCTGCTGTGTCGGTTGTCTCGACCTTCTTAAGTTCCGGATGCAGCGAGAGAAACTGGCGACATTGCATGAGTGCGACGGGATGGGAGTTCACCTCGGTGATGTCTTCCCAGTCCTCATCCGGCAGACACATAATGCTGTGCTTGATGCGGAGCTTGTGTTCGCCGACAATCGTCATGCCGCTCTCTCGCAGCAACTCATAGTTGTGGAGCAGACTTCCGGCTATTGTGTTCTCAATCGCCATGAGTCCCAGCAGGTCTTTCTCCGCTTTGAGTCGTGCGAACATCTCTTCGAAAGTGTCGCAGCAGACCAGTTCTACCTGCTCGCCCTCGAAGAAGCGATGTGCGGCTATGTCGTGGAAACTGCCTTCGATGCCCTGTATTGCGATCCGTTTTGCCATTGGAAATTGAATATTGAATATTGATAATTAAAAAGTCCCGCTTCACCAAGTGAGCGGGACTTTCTTGTTTATCTTGTCTTTTTCTTATACCTTATTTATATATATACGACGGCCCGCTTCACTTTATCTGCTAAAGTAAAAGTAATAATAAAAGCCGAAGTAACGATTGCCAGTGTGTGTCATCTTTTTGCTTATTGCGATGCAAAGGTAAGTCATTTCTGTCTTTCTGCCAAGAAAAACACGAAGTTTTTTTCATTTAGACATAAAAAAGTGCCCGTCACATAATGGAAAGACAGATTTCGAGGCCTGCTGGGAAAGGTGAGGAGACTTAGTCCTTTAATAATCCCACTATGGGGGGATTCCAGTACTCCCGTGCTGGTACTGGAGTTTCTCCACGGTGGTACTGGAGTTTCCCTACGGTGGTACTGGCGATGCGACACGTTATGTTTTCTGACTCAGCAGCAGGAGTTTACTTGCGAGGCTGGTTTCGCTTGTAGAGTTGCCACGCGTTGAAGACGTTGTGCCAAATGGTGTAGAAGCCGCCAGCAACGGAGGTCAGGGGATCGAGGAACGTGTAGCCGACCCAGATGGCCAGCACCGTGTTCTTCTGACCGCAGGCTTGACCGGCTGTGACGGCTTCCTCGTAGCGTCTGCCGACAAGCCGACCCGTCGCGAACTGCATGAAGCAAGCCACGAGGGAACCAATCAGAATCAGCAGACAGAGCAGCCAACTCACCTCAGCATGCACGAGAATCCGCGTCGTGACGGCTATTGCGAGCGACGACGAGACGAGCCAAAGATAGAAAGCCAGGTCGGGAATCGAGGTCAGCCAGTGTAGCAGAGTGGGGGAGAAGCGACGGATGATGAGGCCTGCCAGCATGGGGCCGATGAGCAAGGGAAACACCTTGCGGATAATCATCCAGAAGGAAAGCCAGAAACTCAGCCCGCCAGTCGGGTTGACGAGGGGTGAGTAAGCCGAAATCAGGACAGCAGCCGCGAGGTTTATCAGCATGGTGTAAGCCGCCAGAGAACCTACGTTGCCGTCCAGCTTGGCAGTCACCACAGCCGCAGCCGTCGCGGTTGGGCAGAGGAACAAAAGCATCATGCTCTGCAGGAAAACGTGCGACGAAGAGTCCTCCGTCGTTTCGTGAAGCAGACAGAACAATGTTGCGACGCCAGCCTGAAAAGCCAGCAGCCACCATTGCCAGCCTTTGAGTCGCATGTCTTGAAGTCGAATGCGGCAAAACGTAAGCGCCAACATGCAGAAAATCAGCGTGGGTTGGATGTAGTTGATGCTTTCCAGGATGGTCTCCCTGGCCTGCGTCGAGAGCCCAAGACTCCGGCCAAAAAAGTAACAGACGGCACCCGTCACCAGACTCAAAGGCAGCGACCAATCCTTAAGAAACCTTTTGATATTCATCTTCCTTCTATCTCCTTCGCGGCACAAAATTAGTCAAAATCTTCCGCTTAGCATGTTTTTGTTGCAAGAATATTTCGTTATGTGAGGTCTTTTTACTACTTTTGCCGTGCGAAATTATATTGTAAATTGTAAATTGTCAAATTGTAAATTACCTGATGAATCTTTATATCAGATACTTCGACGAAGAGACGCTCGTTTATAGTGTCGAGGAGGCTCTCGACTTTCTTGCTTCTTTGGGCGACGTCGAAGTCAACGACAGCATCCGACTCGAACTGGAGAGGTTCATGTCCAGCACTGCCATGTTCCCCAAACACATCAAGGTCAGCCAGCGTTCTTTCTTTATTGTCATCAAGACGACGGCTGCCACGATGGAAGAGTTCAAAGCCAAAGGCGCCAGCCAGAACAAGACGGAGAAGGCTGCCCAGAAGGAGGCTTTGGCCAATTACAGCCTGCCCCAGCCAGGTTGGTATGCAGCAAAGATAACGTTCAAGCGCGTCATCGTAGCTGCCGAGACGCAGAAGTGTCACTATGTCGATACGCCTTTTGTGTGCAAGGTAAAGGCTGAAAGTGTTCAGGAGTGCTACGACAAGGTGCTTGCTCACCTGCGTAGTCGCCAGGATATCGACCCCAGAAGCCAGTATCCAAGCATCAAGAGCCAGAACTTCGAATTTGATTTCCTCGGAGAGTAACTGCATGATGTCGCTCCGTTACCTGCTTTTCTTTACCGTTTTCATTGCGGCTCTGACTACTTTTGCCGACAAGAAAGGCAGAAAGAAGGGCGATACAGTCGATCCCATATATGCCCTGCCGATGCCAGATCAACTGCCATCGGCACCGATTCCGGACAGGCCTCTGCCTCGCATAACAGAGATGCGTGCCCAGGTTACCCATACTGTTGCCCAGCAGCAGGGCATCGATGTCTCCCATTATCAAGGTCGAATCGACTGGAGCCGCGTGGCTCAGGAGGATAATGTCAAGTTCGTCTATATCAAGGCGACTGAGGGCGCTGGTTGGGTTGACGACTTTTATCTGCGCAATCTCTATGGTGCCCGACAGGCAGGCATACCCGCTGGCGTCTATCATTTCTTTAGTCCTACGGCAAGTGCACTCGTTCAGTTGGAGAACTTCCGCTCGAATGTTGACCCACGACAGCAGGACCTCATCCCCGTTGTCGATGTCGAGAAGCGTGGCAAAGGCTCGCTCGCGCAGTTCCAAGGCAGGCTGAAAGCCTTCCTCGAGGGTGTGGAACGCATGTTCGGCGTGAAGCCAATCATCTATACAGGCGTGAACTTCTATGCCAAATACCTCGAAGGAAAGTTCACCGAATACAAGTTCTTCGTGGCTCGCTACGCAGATGAATTCCCAGGTCTGAGCGAGGATGTGCCCATCGTGCTGTGGCAGTTCACCAGCTCCAGCTACGTGGACGGCATCAGGGGACACGTTGACCGAAGCGTCTTCCTTGACCGCTATGGTGTGTCCGACATAATGCTCCCTTCCACAGTCCGTGGAAAGAAGTAAAGCCAAAAAAGTTACAAAAGGTTTTGCAGTAAGCGAAAAAAAGTGTATCTTTGTGGAGTCATACCACAAAGAATGTACATAGTCATCGCAGGAAACATAGGCAGCGGCAAGACTACGCTGACCGAAATGCTCGCCCATCACTACCATTGGGAGCCGAAATACGAGCAGGTTACGTACAATCCCTATCTCGAGGATTACTACAAGGACATCCAGCGCTGGTCGTTCCCCATGGAGGTCTTCTTCCTGAAGGAGCGTTTTCGCGACCTCATGGAGATGCAGAAGAGCGGGAAAGACACGATTCAGGACCGCTCCATATACGAAGGCGTGTACGTCTTCGCTACCAACAACAAGCGGATGGGCAACCTGAGCGACCGCGACTTCGATACCTTCATGGAACTCTTCGGACACATGACGGACATTGCCCGCTACCCGGATCTCATGATTTATCTGCGCGCAAGTGTTCCCCACCTTGTCCACAACATCCAGAAACGTGGCCGAGAATGCGAACAAACTATACAGTTGGAGTACCTCAAAGGCTTGAACGACCTCTACGAAGACTTTATATATAATAAGTATAAGGGTAAGGTCCTGACCGTCGAGGTTGACAATATCGACTACCAACACAACCCAAAAGACTTCAAAGACATCACCGACAAGATAGACGGACTGCTTTACGGAATGTTCCCGCTTTAATCATTGACCATTGACCATTGAGAGCGGTAGCAATTTCTTAATTCTTAACTCTTAACTCTTAATTCTTAATTTCTCTTGATATGCACATCGCCATTGCCGGAAACATAGGGTGCGGCAAGACCACCCTTACAAAGTTGCTCGTCAAGCGTTACGGCTGGACGCCTCGCTTCGAGCCTGTCGAGACGAATCCCTATCTCGATGATTTCTATCAAGACATGAACCGCTGGAGCTTCAACCTCCAGGTGTATTTCCTCAACAAGCGCTTCCGCGATGTCGTCGAGATTTCAAAGAGCACCGACACCATCATTCAGGACCGCACCATCTTCGAGGACGCACGCATCTTCGCCCCTAACCTTCATGCGCAGGGCTACATGAGCGACCGCGACTTCAAGAACTACAGCGACCTCTTCGACCTGATGATGTCGCTCGTGGGACTGCCCGACTTGCTCATCTACATACGCAGCAGCATCCCAAACCTCATTGCTCAGATTGCCAAACGAGGTCGCGAGTACGAGCAAAGCATACGCATCGACTACCTGAGCGGCCTGAATGATCGCTACGAGGAATGGATAAAGAACTATCCCGGCAAACTCCTCATCGTGGATGGCGACACGTTGAAGTTCGAAGCAAACACTGCCGACTTCCAGCGCATCACAGAGCAAATCGATGCGAAACTCTACGGCCTCTTCCCGGAAGAGTAGCAGCCGACGTTTGCTGCAATTGGAGATAACAGAACAGAGAAAGATTCATATATCATTTTATCAGTAACAGAGTGACGCTATGAGACGTATATTCCTTTTCCCCATCCTGTTCGTCTGCCTCGCTGCTATGGCCGACGACAAGCAGAGCCCGACGGGTGCCAATGTGCTTCCGCAGTGGGCTATCGGCGGTTTCACGCGGCCTGAAGGCAAAAACCCGATGGTGAGCCCTCTCACCGACAATCTCTTCTACTGCCCCATGAAGAAGGCACAGGTCCGGTGGGAATGTGCCGACACGTTCAACCCTGCCGCCGTGGAGAAGGATGGCAAGGTCTGTGTGCTCTACCGCGCCGAGGACGACCCGGATGTGGGCATTGGCAAACGCACCTCGCGCATCGGTCTGGTGGAGAGTGCCGACGGCATCACGATAGACTACCGTTCGCCGTCGCCCGTCATGTACCCCGACCAGTCGGCCGTCTCGAAGGAATACGAATGGCCGGGCGGCACGGAGGACCCGCGTGTAGTGGAGGCCGAAGTGGACGGCAAGCCGCTCTACGTGATGACCTTCACTTCGTGGAACCGTTCCGTTGCCCGTCTGAGCGTGGCCACCAGTCGCGACCTGCGGACGTGGACGCACCACGGCCCTTGTTTCCGCACGGCATACGACGGCAAGTTCGCCAATATGTTCTGCAAGTCGGGGTCCATCGTGACAGAGGTGAAAGACGGACGCCTGCAGGCCACGAAGATAATGGTCGGCGGCGAGGAGAAGTACTTCATGTACTGGGGCGAGAGCTGGGTGTGCGGCGCAACGAGCGACGACCTCATCACCTGGACGCCCATCGTGGACGCAAACACGGAACTGCTCTATCTGGTGAAGCCT
>ONSR01000042.1 GCA_900320565.1 uncultured Prevotellaceae bacterium | reverse complement strand
GCATGACTTCGATTTCAATTATATTGCCGCATACGTACAATACTGCCGTATGCGGTTTTATTTTGCAGCATTAACAAGCCGTTTCTCTAACTCGTATGCCCGCTCCAAATCCTTGGGGAATTGCGTGTCGCGCATCTCTTCCTTATGCCAGCTTCAATCATCGAATCGCCTTCCACCTTGCCATATAGAATGTTGCTTCTGGGTTCCGAATTAGATCACGATTGAAATCCAGTGTCTCATGGCTGTAGTCTTCAGCTGGAGATGGGAATCCGGCTTTTATGCCAGGAGCGAATTGAAGCTTCAGTTTCTTCTCAAAGTCACCTTGTATGATTTGACCATTATCTATCTGTCTGTTCGATAAATTGGAATTTACCCATTACCCCTCCACAAACGCCTTGATTTCTTGCTCCAAGAGGCGGAATACATTTGCAACCAGATAGCCATCAGCAATCGCATGATTCAGGCGGACTGTCACTGGCATAACAAGCCTACCGTTTTCTTCCCTGTATTTCCCCCAGTTGACAATAGGCGCAAAATACAGATGCCCGTCAGGCAGTTCTATGTTCAGCGAATCGTACGAGAGCCATGATATGAACGATGCATCAAACCAGTTCGGGTGGTTCGCCATATCCAGTCCGTATTCCCTTGTTTTCTTTGCCTCTTCAACATCCCGCAAAGCAGAAGCATAGAACTTTTCATAGTCCTCAAAGTATTCTGTATAGACAGGTGTGCATGTTTCCGTATCTTCATGAAAAACATACTGTGTGGGATTTATCACGTCGTAGCAGATGAGTTCATCCGTCTGCCAGAGATAGCCCATTCTGTAGTCTTCACGTGAATTCATCACATTGGAGAGAATATACAGGAAGTTGATATAAAACTTTGTCCCTGTTTTCTTGGAGTATGAAGCAAGTTCTGTTACGTCTATCCTCGCTGTTATGGAAGTAGAGCATTTACAATCTTCGGAAAAGTGACGGAAGACACCTTTCCTATAGTATTTATCTCTGTCAATTACCTTATAGTTCGTATTCATCATTGTAAATTCCGATTTATCTTACTGCAAAGGTACGTCAATTTTTGAAATGAGCGGTGCCATTCCCCTCAAAGATTGTCTTTGACTGGCCCTTCTTCAGGTGTTCAAAGTCTAACTGCCTTTCCTGTCTTAGCGCTGCGGATGGCGGCTTCGAGGATTTGAACGACGAGGACATTGTTCTCCAGGGCTGAGAGGTCGGAGGGCTGTTCCTCTATCTGACCGCGGACGAGGGCTTTCAGGTAACGATAGGAGTCGTCGTAGGGTGCAGGGAGTCTTGGCGCGTTGAACTCGCGGCCTTGCTTGCCATCGACAAGGAGCTGCATACGGTTCCCGTTCTTCTGATAGGCATAGCCTCGCGAGCCATAAACGTACATGTCCTTCCTGTTCATCGGCCAGCACCACGAACCCATGACCTGAACCGTGCAGCCTTCGTACTCCAAGAGTATCGTGGCATCGTCATCGACTTTTGGATAGACATTTGGCTTGTTTTGTTGCAGGACGGCATAGACGCTCTTGGGCTTCTCGCCATTCAGCAACCAAGTGGCAAGGTTGACGCCATAGCAGCCGAAGTCAATCACGGCACCGCCGCCGTTCTCCTTCGGGTCGGTCAGCCACGAGAGGAACATGCGGTCGCAACCTATCTCTTTTGGTCCTTGATGTCCGTCATAGACGTCAATGCGATGGACTTTGCCCAGCTGGCCTCTATCGACAAGAGACTTGAGATGATGGTTCGTGTTGTACCACGTCGTTTCGTAGTTCGTCATGATCTTGATGCCGTACTTCTTGGCGAGTTTTTGCATCTGGAGGGCTTGCTTGTAAGTTGTGGCGAGCGGTTTCTCCACCATGACGTGGATGCCGCGCTTGGCACAGGCTTCCACCGTCTGCATGTGATGCAGGATGCTTCCGTAGTCGACCACCACCTCGGGCTTTTCCTTGTCGAGCATCTCGGCGAGCGAGGCATAGAACTTCTCCTTGGGCAGCCGGCCGACAAGGTTGTTATGTGCGCGAAAGTCATCATTCTCTTCAGCCACACCAACAATAACGAAATCGCCGCGATGCATGGCATTAATAAGGTTCCAAAGATGTCCGTGTGCTACGCCCGACACACCGATTCTCGGTGGGTTGTCAGTCGCTTGAGCCATCGTCAGCAACGACATCAGCAGACTCAAAGTCAGAAGTGTGATCTTTTTCATAGATTATGAATTGAGAATTATGAATTATGAATTGTCAGAAGTCTTTGCCCACGAACTCTGCCTCCTTGCTTATCGCTCCCTCTTTCGCCTTTGCCGAAGGTTGGCGGAAGTGGTAGGAGACGCTGAAGACAATGTTAGGATATGTCGGACGCACCCATGTCTCGCTGCTCAAGAACTCCGAGGTGCGTAGACTATGGTAGCGAGCCGTGTGGAAGATGTCGTGCGCGACGAGTCCCAACTGCAGTTTGCCTTGAAGCAGCGACTGGCGAGCCGCGAGGTCGAAATAGACGTAAGCCTTTTCCCAACCTTGTGTGAGGTGGTGTCCGCTCACGAAATGTCCGTCGAACTGCAAGGCTGTGTTCTTTGCCAGACGGAAGTTGTTAATCCATCCCACCGTGCCAGTCGTGTTGTGCGTACTGGTGCAGCCTTCGTATGTAGCACGGAAGTTATGGAAGGACAGGTCGCCGTTTGCCGTGAGTTGCCACCATTTCGTGGGCTTCGTAGTGACTTGCAGCTCCAGTCCTTTGCGCCAGCCATTGCCGGCATTGATGATGCTGTCGAGCGTCACGCCAGGTTCATAGGCACGACGGACATAGTCAACTATGCCCGTCCTGCGTCTCGCATAAACAGTCGCCGTCACTTGCGTCTGGCCGAACATCTTGCGCCATGAGAGCTCCATCGAGTGTATGTACTCCGACTCGAGGTCTGGGTTGCCGATGATACGCGTGTGATAGTCTTCGTAGGTAATGTAGGGCTCGAGTTTCCAGATGCCCGGTCGGTTCGTGCGTCGCGAGTAGCCAAGCGTGAAGGTGCCTGCCTTGTCGGTCGTATAGGCGAGGTGTGTCGAGGGATAGAGTTCGGTGTAACGGCGATGGCGACTGGTAATGGTGGGCAAGTCCATATCGTCTATGACATGATCTATGCGCAGTCCTGCGTCGAACTGGAAAGGCCCGATGCGGTCGTTCACCTGAGCATATTCGCTATGCGTCTGCCTTCGATAGTAGAAAGGAGCATAGAGGTCATCCTGCCAGACAAAGTCCTGCTGCGGCAAGTCCCAGTAGCAGATGCGATAGTCGCCATGCTCGCTGTAGGTTGTGTACTGATAGCCGAGTTCAAGGGTGCCGGTCTGGCGGTAATGCAGCTTGTAGGAGAAAGCTCCATCGCAGTCCCAATGGTGTTCAGTCTCATAGCCTCGTGTGCCCTCTTGTCGTGCACCGTTCAGGTCGAACATGTTGCTCTCCGTGTATTCCTCCGAGAAGCGGTCGTAGCGGAAGCGATTAGAGACATTAATCTCGTCGCCCCGTTCGTTGAGTTTCCAGGTGTAGTCGATGGCTGTTTGAAAGAGGTATTTCGTCAACTTGTAGCGGTCGTGGCTGTCGAGCAGGTCAGGAGATTGGTTCGTCAGATAGGTCATGTCGCCTCCTCTCGGGTTGATAGTTCTGCCGCCTTGCAGGTCGATATTGAAGCGATGCCAGGCGTTATTGAACTCATATCCACCGTTGCCAACGAAGGTACGGAAGTCTCGAAAACGTGTGCCGTCGGCATAGGAGGTAACAGTCGTGCCGTTTGCCGAGGTCGTTTTCTCTTGTTCGAACTGGCTTTTGTTGTGAATGTCGGAGCCTTGTCCCCCTATATATATATTATGGTGTCCTGTGCGATAGTTGATTTTCGTGTCGAGCGAGAGCGTGCCCCACGTAGAGGCTGTGCCATTGACGGCAATGTCCCAACCGTCCGTCTCGCTGCGCTTGGTGACGATATTGATGATGCCCACATCGCCGTCGGTCTTATACTTGGCAGATGGTGTGGTTAGAATCTCAATGTCCTTTATGCTGGCAGCACCAATCATCTGCAGCGCCTCAGTTCCTGAGAGCGGCGAAGGCTTGCCGTCCACATAGACGAGAAACTCCTGACTGCCACGATAGGAGAGACTTCCGTCGGCATCCACAACGACTCCCGGCACAGCTCGCAGTACATCGAAGGCTGTACCGCCCCCGGCCGTAAGCACTTGCGAGGCATCAACCTTTTGCCTGTCGAGGCGATAGCTGATGCGCTGCCGTTGTCCGTTGACACTCACCTCCTGCATCAACGTCGAGTCAGAGTGTTCCACTTGTTGCTGTGCCTTTATAAAGGTGCAATGAACAAAGAGCAAGAAGAGCATGAACTTCAGCCTTATGTGTGCCATGAAATAGAGGTTTTTACCTTAGCTTTCGCAAAGTTACACTTTTCTTGATGAAAACAGACGCAATATGAAGATTTATTACTATATTTGCAACAAAAACATACGATAATGATAAAGAATTGCCCATTTCATCGCTTAATAATGCTTTTTGTGCTGCCGTTGTTCTGCTCTTATGCAGTTGCGCAGCCTTATCCCTATCAGAATCCGAACCTCAGTCCTAAGGAGCGAGCCCTTGACCTCTGTGGCAGGTTGACGTTGAACGAGAAGGTCGGCCTGATGATGAACTTCTCGCAACCCGTCGAGCGCCTTGATGTGCCGGTCTTCCAATGGTGGAGCGAGGCCCTGCATGGCGTAGGCCGTAACGGTAAGACCACCGTCTTTCCTATCACGATGGCGATGGCTGCAACGTTCGACACCGTGCTTGTGGAAAAGATTTTCACGGCGACAAGCGATGAGGCTCGCGTCAAGCACAATCAGGCACACCGTCTTGGAACGCAACGCGAGATGTATCACGGTCTGTCTTTCTGGACGCCGAACATCAACATCTTCCGTGACCCGCGATGGGGCAGGGGACAGGAGACCTACGGAGAAGACCCGTACCTGACGGCCGTTATGGGCAAGAGCGTGGTGCGCGGACTGCAGGGCCCGATGGACTCTCACTACCAGAAGTTGCTGGCGTGCGCTAAGCACTTTGCCGTTCACAGCGGCCCCGAGTGGAGTCGTCACCGCTTCAATGCCGAGAACATCAAGCTTAGGGACCTTCACGAGACCTATCTTTATGCTTTCCGTGCCCTCGTGAAAGAGGCAAAGGTGGCAGAGATAATGTGTGCCTACAACAGTTTCGAGGGCAAACCTTGCTGCGGAAGTGACCGCTTGCTCCAGCAGATATTGCGCGACGATTGGGGCTTCGACGGCTTGGTTACCAGTGATTGCGGCGCTATCGACGACTTCTGGAAGGACTACGGACACCATTACAGTGAGAACAAGACCGAGGCAACCAGCCAGGCGGTCATTGCCGGAACGGACGTCGAGTGCGGCGGCAGCTACGGTAGCCTTGTGGATGGCGTGAAAGAGGGGCGCATCAAGGAGGAAACCATCGACAGGAGTCTTGTCCGACTCCTCGAGGCGCGTTTCCGCTTGGGCGACTTCGACGATCCGCATCTCAATCCCTGGAACAGGATTCCCGACGAGCGTCTTTGCTGCAAGGAACATAGCGACCTGGCACTCGAGGCGGCCCGCAAGAGCATTGTTCTGCTGCGAAATGAGAAGAACACCCTGCCTCTCCCGGAGAGCGACACACAGAGCCTTTATATTATGGGCCCGAATGCCAACGACGCGGAAATGCAGTGGGGCAACTACAATGGCTTCCCGCTTCATACAATCACCCTGTCTGAAGGCATCAAGAGCATCAATCCGTCAGCCACTTTAATACCCTGGAAGCGTGATGTCCAGCAGCAGGTTGAGGCCGCAAAGGATGCCAAGACGGTTGTCTTCTGCGGTGGCATCTCGCCGCGTCTCGAGGGTGAGGAAATGAACGTCAATGAGCCGGGCTTCAAGGGAGGCGACCGCACGATGATAGAACTGCCGCAAGACCAGCGCGACATCCTCGCTGCGTTGCATAAGGCAGGCAAGCGCGTCATCCTTGCTCTCTGCTCAGGTAGCGCGATTGGGCTCGTTCCGGAACAGCAATCGACAGATGCCATCCTGCAGGTTTGGTATGGTGGTCAGGCTGGCGGACAGGCTGTGGCAGAGGTTCTCTTCGGTCGCGTCAATCCGAGTGGCAAGTTGCCTGTGACGTTCTATCGTAATGTGGAGCAATTGCCCGACTTCGAGGATTACAATATGGAAGGGCATACTTATCGCTTCTTCCGTGGCGAGCCGCTCTATCCCTTCGGTTACGGCCTCAGTTACAGCAAGTTCGTCTATGGGAAGCCGCGTTTCGCAGATGGCAGGTTGATGCTTTCCGTCAGCAACAGGAGCAAGCGGGATGGCACGGAGACGGTGCTTGTATATATAAATAAGGTAGGCGACGTGGACGGCCCTATCCGCACGCTTCGAGCCTTCCAGCGCGTCGAAGTTCCTGCCGGAAGCAGCCAGACCGTGAGCATTCCTCTGCCCGACTCGGCTTTCGAATGGTGGGATGCGAAGTCAAACGCCATGAGAATCATGCCTGGAGAGTATGTCGTACAAGTTGGAGAACATAAGATAAAAGTTAAACGTTAAACGATAAACGATGAATTATAAAGTATTCTCAGTCGCACTATTGTGTGCTGCCATTGCATTGCCGGTTCGTTCGCAGTGCATCCCTCGCGATGAAAAGGTAGAGGCTCAGGTTGAGGCTTTGCTTGCCAAAATGTCCCTCCGCGACAAGGTTGGGCAGATGTGTGAACTTACTTTCGACAAGGTAGCACATAATCCGATGGCGGGTAATGCCTCGCCGACGCTGGCAGGCGGCATGCTTTCGGCAGATGCTGTGAATGAAGTGTTCAGCCAGTACAGGGTTGGTTCCATATTGAATGTGCCTTTTGATATTGCCCAGACGCCAGAGGTCTGGTCGGACATCATCCGGACCCTCAATCAGGCTTCGCTCGAGCAATGTGGTGTGCCACAAATCTATGGTGTGGACCAGATACATGGCGCCAGTTATACTTTGGGTGCGACGCTCTTTCCGCAGGAAGTGGGACAAGGCTCCAGCTTCAATGTCGCCATACCCCGTCGCATCGGAGAGATAACGGCATACGAGACCCGAGCCTGCCTCATTCCATGGGTTTATTCGCCGGTGATGGACTTGGCCCGTTCTCCGCTTTGGCCTCGTATGTGGGAAAGCTTCGGAGAAGACGTGCTGCTGAATGGCGTGATGGCTTCCGAGTTGACACGCGGCCTGCAGGGCGAGAACCCTAACAGCGTGGGGATGAACAACGTGGCTGCTTGCCTGAAACACTTCATGGCATACGGCGCGGCTGTGAGCGGCAAAGACCGTACGCCCTCGAGCGTCACCTATCGCGACATGTTGGAGAAGTACTTCCAGCCCTTCCGCATGTGCCTGGAGGCAGGAGCCTTGAGCCTGATGGTCAATTCGGCTAACAACAACGGTGTGCCCTTCCATGCCAACCGCCGCTTGCTCACGGAGTGGCTGAAGGAGGGGCTTGACTGGGACGGCATGATTGTTACGGACTGGGCAGACATTGACAATATCTGGCACCGCGATCATGTTGCCGCCTCGAAGAAAGATGCCATTGCCCTTGCCATCAATGCGGGTATTGACATGACGATGGACCCCTATTCCACGGACTTCTGCAACATGCTCATCGAGTTGGTGAACGAAGGCAGAGTGCCCATGTCACGCATCGACGATGCTGTCCGCCGCATCCTCCGACTGAAGATTCGCGTGGGCCTGATGGATCGCTCCACTTGGGATGTTCCTTACAGAGTTACTTCTAAAGCAAAAAAGAACAAGAAGTCTGCCATTAAGGGAGATTTAGAGGGTCTTTATCCCGACTTTGCCAGCGACAAGTTTGCCCGTGAGGCGACGAGTATGGCGGAAGAGTGCATGGTGCTCTTGAAGAACGAGCAGCAGGTCTTGCCGCTCAAGAAAGGCACCAAGTTGTTTGTCTGCGGTCCCAATGCCAACAGTTTCCGCACGATGAATGGGGGCTGGACGTATGCTTGGCAAGGCAACAAGACCGATGAGGTTGCTATGAAGATAGGCAAGTACAGGACTTTCCTGGGAGCCCTCAAAGCGAAGTTCGGCGAGGAGAATGTTACGTTCAGCGAGATGGTTCGCTACGATGCGCGGAACTTCAACCTCGACCACAAGGTGCAGGAAGGCTCGCAAAGTGATGGAACAGTTGCAGAGAAAGTTGCGGCTGCCGACGTTATTGTGGCCTTTGTCGGCGAGAATTCTTATACCGAGACCGTTGGCAACATCGACGACCTCAACCTCTCGCCCAACCAGCAGGAAATGGTGAAGTCGCTGGCGAGCTACGGCAAGCCCATTGTGCTCGTGCTCAATGAGGGCCGACCCCGCATTGTGAGCGGGATTGAGCCTCTGGCAAAGGCCGTTGTCCATACCTTCCTGCCTGGCAATTACGGCGGCGATGCATTGGCCAATCTGCTGGCAGGCGAGGCCAACTTCTCAGGCCGCATGCCCTACACCTACCCGAAGCATCACGGCTCGTTCATCACCTACGACTGCAAGCCCTGCGAGTACGTCGAGACGATGGCCGGCGCGTACAACTACGATGCCAATACTACGGTGCAATGGACCTTCGGCTCCGGCATCTCCTATTCCGAGGTGAAGTATGCCAACCTGCGTGTCGAAGTGCCCAAAGCTTCTGGCAAGGCAGCACCGAGCAAAGGCTTTGCTCCGAGGTCGGCGGCTGGCACGAAGTACGACGGAGACTTGGTCTTCAGCGTAGATGTCACAAACCAGTCGGACCGCAAGGTCAAGGAACCGGTTCTTCTGTTTGTGTCCGACCTCGTTGCCTCGCTGACACCCGACGTCAAGCGGCTGCGCGCTTTCACAAAGGTGGAACTCGATGCGTACGAGACAAAGACGGTGACCCTCACCGTTCGGCCATCCGACCTCTCCTTCGTCAACGAGGATCTGGAGTGGGTACTCGAGCCTGGTCAGTTCAGGGCTGCAGCAGGAAACCAACGCGTAGAGTTCTCTCTGGAATAACTCAAAATATTGAGGCGTTCACTCCCCTATAGGGCGTTGGTCATTCCCCTATAGGGCGTTGGCCACTCCCCTATAGGGCGTTGGCTCTTCCTCCGTCGCGAGTGGAAACTCGCTTCCCTTTGTGGGGCCGAAGCCACATTCAGTGGCTTCTCCGGAGCATACTCCGGACCCCAGTCGCCCCTATAGGGCGTTGGCCATAGTATTAGCCCTCTTTGCTCCAAGAGGAAGGATTCCGGTGTGGACATAAAAAAACAACCCGGGGCACGAATGCCACCGGATTGCTACCACCCTCGTTGCGGGAGCACGACTCGAACGTGCGACCTCCAGGTTATGAGCCTGACGAGCTACCAACTGCTCTACCCCGCGATGTTCTTCATTTGCGGCTGCAAAGATAAGGCGAATTTCCTAAACTGCCAAATATTTTGGCCAAAATATGACACCTCAAACTGCTTTATGGCACAAAATCATGTTGTTTGTGCATTTTTTTGGGCTCGAAATTGCACAAATTAAATAAATTGTGCTATCTTTGCAAACGAAATGGCAGTAGTAAAGACTCGCATAAAGTTAGTGGATGTGGCGCGACAACTGTTCGCCAGGTTTGGTCTCGAGAACACCACGATGAACGATATTGCTCAGGCTTCGGGCAAGGGTCGGCGCACGCTCTATACCTATTTCAAGAGCAAAGAGGAGATTTATTGGGCTGTCATCGAAGGCGAACTGGAGCGCATCAACGAGAAGATGAACGATGTGGCTTCGATGCCGATGGAGCCCGAAGATAAACTCGTCGAGGTCATCTACACTCACCTCAACATGATTAAGGAGGCCGTGCAGCGCAATGGTAACCTGCGTGCCGAGTTCTTCCGCAACATCATCATGGTGGAGAAAGTACGCAAGAACTTCGACCGCAACGAGCAACGCCTCTTCGCGTCCATCATGGCCGAGGGCGTTCAGCAAGGGCGCTTCGAGATAGACAGCATCCCACTCTGCGCAGACATCATGCACTACTGCATCAAGGGACTGGAGATTCCCTACATCTATGGCCGCCTGGCCGACGGAATGCCTCAAGGCATGAGCCGCGGCATCGTGCAGAAACTCATACACAAGGCACTGAGCCGACAAGAGAAGCACATCAGTCAGTACCTTTAGAAATGAAGAATGAAGGGTGAAGAAAGAATAATTTGCTGCCGCCCTCATCCTTCCCTAAACGACTAAACGACCAATATACCAAACGACTAAATATGAAATTATTAGAAGGAAAGACAGCACTCATCACGGGTGCAGCAAGAGGCATCGGTAAGGCGATCGCCCTGAAGTTTGCCTCTGAAGGCGCAAATATAGCATTCACAGACCTCGTCCTCAACGACGAAATGGCTGCCGGGCTGGAAGCTACACGCAAGGAAATCGAAGCAGTCGGCGTGACCTGTCGCGCTTATGCTGGTAATGCAGCCGACTTCGCAGCTACCGAGGAGATTGTAAATAAGATAAAGGAAGACTTCGGCACCATCGATATCCTCGTCAACAACGCTGGCATCACCAAGGACGGCCTCATGCTCCGCATGACCGAACAGCAGTGGGATGCCGTCATCAACGTCAACCTGAAGAGTACCTTCAACTTCACGCATGCTTGCATCCCCGTCATGATGCGTCAGCGTAATGGCAGCATCATCAACATGGCCAGCGTGGTCGGCGTTCACGGCAATGCAGGTCAGGCTAACTACGCAGCCTCGAAGGCCGGTATGATTGCTCTGGCAAAGAGTGTCGCTCAGGAAATGGGACCGAAAGGAATCCGCGCCAATGCCATTGCTCCCGGCTTCATCGAGACAGCCATGACGGCTCAGCTCAGCGAGGAGATTCGCGAGGAATGGAAGAAGAAGATACCTCTTCGTCGTGGCGGACAGGTCGAGGACATTGCCAACGTGGCAACCTTCCTCGCCAGCGACATGAGCAGCTACGTCAGCGGACAAGTCATCCAAGTGGATGGCGGCATGAATATGTGATGACCGTCTTATACGAAGATAATCATCTGATAGCCGTAGCAAAGAAAGCAGGGGACATCGTTCAGGGAGACAAGACTGGCGATGTCCCTTTGTCTGATTTGGTGAAGGCTTACCTGAAGGACAAGTATCAGAAGCCTGGTAACGTCTATCTCGGTGTTGTTCACAGACTGGACCGTCCTGTCAGCGGCGTTGTCCTGTTTGCCAAGACAAGCAAGGCTCTGCCCAGGCTCAACAAGATGTTTGCCGAGCATCAGGCAGTCAAGAAGACCTACCTCGCCATCGTTGCCAACCGTCCTCCGCAGCAGGAAGGAACACTCACGCATTGGCTGACGCGCAACGAGCAGCAGAACACAGCCCGTGCCTACGACCGCGAAGTGCCAGGCAGCAAGAAGGCTGTCCTCGACTATCGTATTGTGGCACAAAGCGAACGCTACTTCCTCCTCGAAATAGAACTGAAGACTGGCCGCCATCATCAGATACGCTGCCAACTCGCCAAGATGGGCTGCCCCATCAAGGGCGACCTGAAGTATGGTGCGCCTCGCAGTAATCCCGACGGCAGCATCTCGCTCCACGCATGGCGACTTTGGCTGGAGCATCCCGTCTCACACACACCCATCACAATCGAGGCACCTGTCCCCGATGACCGTCTCTGGAAGGAGATTACAAAGCCACTTATGTGTTAATGTATTCCTCTTTCACACAAAATTTGTTATTTTGTGTGGCAGAGTGAAGAGTTTTTCGTACCTTTGTGTCCTGAATAGTGCCGCAAAGGAATGAAACGTGCGCTGAAATATATTCTCAGGACACTTCTCGCGCTGGTGTTGCTTATCATAATGCTTATCGCCAGCCTCTATCTGCCGCCAGTACAAAGGTGGGCAGTGAACAGGCTTACTGCCTACATCGAGGAGCAGACAGGCCTCGAGGTGTCTATCGGCAGCGTGCATCTATCCCCTCTGCTCGATTTAAGTCTCGGGCAGGTTCATATTGCGAAGCCGCCCACCGATGTCATTGATGTAGAGCACGCTCTTGTTGATCTCGACTTGACACGGCTCCTGACCTTGCACGTCGGAGTGGAAGCTATCGAACTTTCCGACGGAAGCATCCATACGACCGACCTCATCGAGACACTCGCCATGGATGGCGACATCGGCAATCTCCGTATCGTGGCCGACGACATAGACCTCAGGAAGAAGACTGTCAACGTGAAGGAAGCCTCCCTCGATGGTTGCGTGCTCGACATGAAACTCCGTGAAGCGGCAGAAGAGGATACGACAGAGAGTGCGCCCCTCGACTGGCAAATCGATGTCGAGAAGCTCAATATCAATCAGAGTAAGATAGCCCTGCAACTGCCTAACGACGCGATGCGCGTCAATGCTGCCATCCGTCAGGCAAGCCTTGATGCCGGCGACATCAGCCTGAGCAAAGGCATATATCGTGTGGGCAAAGTCAGCCTTTCAGCAGACAGCCTCTCGTATGACATCCCGGGCTCGAACCCTGTCAAGGGTCTCGATGTCAATCACCTTGCCTTCCGCGATGCAGAGCTCGCTCTCGACAAACTCTCTTACGACCAAAACACGTCGGCTCTCAATGTCCAATTAAAGAGGCTTGCCTTTAAGGAGAAGAGCGGCTTCCAACTCGATAACCTTGCCGTCAATCTGTCTCTCGACTCGAAGCATCTCACGGCAAGAGGTCTCGACCTGAAGACGCCACATAGTTCTGCCAGCGGCAACCTTGACCTCGATTGGAATGCCTTCTCGCCTAAGGAGCGTGGGCAGTTGAAGGCTGACCTTCAGGCTTCCTTAGGGCATCAGGATGTGCTGTGTCTTGCTGAGGCTTACATGCCAAAGGACCTTGCTAAGTGCTATCCGTCACAGCCCTTGAACATTGACCTCTTTGCGACTGGCAATATAGATGACCTCTCCCTGCAGACCTGCAATATGATGATGCCATCTGTCATTGATGTCCGTACAACAGGTTCATTGCAGAATCTTACTGATAGCGCTAACATCGGGGCAGACCTGAAGTGGGACATCACCACGATGGATCTCCGCTGCGTCAACCGATACCTTGGCCTTAACGATGTGCGCTTCCCCAAGATGACCATTCATGCTGACACCAAGTTGCGCGAGGCATCGAAGCTTACGGCAGATGCTTTGCTGCAAGAAGGCAGAGGCAGAGCTCATGTTGTGGGCAATATCGACCTGAACACAATGGCTTATCAGGGCAATGCCCGCATCAACAATCTTCAGCTTCACGACTTCCTGCCCAAGGACTCGCTCTATATGCTGACGGCCAACGCCAAGTTCAGTGGCAGAGGCACAGATATGCTGAGCCCACGCACCACGCTTCGTGCCCAAGCAGACATCACGCACCTTGGCTATGCTTCATGGGACTTGGACAACATCCAGGCAGATTGTCGTCTGGACAAGGGCAAGGCGATGGTCGAGATGCACAGCCAGAACGACTTGCTTTGTATGCAAGGTTGCATCAATGCCTCCATTACAGACAGGAAGCTGAAGGCTGCTGATTTCAATATGGATCTGAGCCACATCGACCTTTATGCCCTTCATTTGGCGGGGAAGCCGCTTTCGGCAAGCATGGTGATGCGCGTGGACGGTGCTTCCGACTTCATGCAGACACATAACCTGAAGGCCCGTGTCGAGGCTATCGAACTGACCACTGCCGACAGCATCATCCGTCCGCTGGACCTTACCCTTGATGCCAATCTGACGCCTGAGTTCATCGATATGAAAGCACTTGCCGGCGACCTCAGCCTCTCGGTATCTTCCGATCAGGGGCTCGACTCATTGCTGGCTCGCCTCAATAGCTTTAGTGGTGAGCTGCAGCAGCAGATGGACAGCCTTCGCATCAAGCAGGACGTGCTTCGCTCCTTGCTGCCACATCTCAAGATGGAGCTTGCCTGCGGACAGAAGAACCCGATAGGCAACATCCTCCGTCATGCAACAGGTTACAGTTTCCGCGACCTCTCTTTGCATCTTAATGCATCGCCCGAGGAAGGCTTGAATGGTAATGGGCACATGCATTCGCTCAATACCGGCGCCATCTTGCTTGATAGTATTTATTGGAAGATCAGGCAGGAAGATAGTGGTGTTGCATTGGATGCTCGTGTGGCTAACGGCCCAAGGAACAGCATAGTCACCTTCATGTCGCAAGTACATGCTGCGCTGACGGAGACGGGAGCCAATGCCAATATGGCCTTCTATGATGCTCAGGGGAAGAAGAGTGTTGACTTCGGCTTGGCACTTGACTTGCTTGCCGACGGCTTCCGCGCTCACTTCACTCCGCTCAATCCTACCATTGCTTATCGTCGCTTCACGCTTAATGCGGACAACTTCGTTACTCTGACTCACGACGGACACCTTGACGCTTTGGTTGACCTCTTGGCCGACGATGGCACAGGCCTTAAACTTTATACGACGCCGAACGAGGAGGCTCAGCAGGATGTGTCGCTCAGTGTCAATCACTTCAATGTGGGCGAGCTGACGCAAGTGATTCCCTTCATGCCTGACTTGAGCGGCTTCCTTCACGGCGACTTCCACTATATGCAGTCAGACAGCACAACGACTGTCTCTGCCGAGATGCTCGTGAAGAATATGGCGTACAATGGTGTCCGCCTTGGCGACATTGGTCTTAATGGCGTCTATTTCCCCAATGCCGACGGCTCGCACTATGTTGACGGCATCGTAACGCTTGACGAGCAGGAGATATTGCTGGTGAATGGCAAGTATCACGAGGATAAGGGTAAGGGCAAGATGGATGGTGAGGCATCGTTCCAGAGAGTACCTTTTGCCTTCCTCAATGCCTTTATGCCGGACGGCCCGTTTGCCTTGAGCGGCTATGCGTGGGGTGACTTCACGGTAAGTGGCTATACGGAGAATCCTGTCCTGAATGGTGAGTTGAAGACGGAGTCCCTACATATCAATGCAGACAGCTACAACGTGAACCTGCAGATACCAGACCATACGATTACCGTCAAGAACAGTCGTATCAACCTTAACCGCATCGAGGCATATGCTGCAGGCAAGACGCCGCTTGTGCTCGACGGCAATATCGACTTCAGCGACCTCGACAGGGTGCAGCTCGACATGAATGTGAGAGCCGACGACTATCAACTCATCAATGCTCCGAAGCGGCAAGGCTCGTTGGCCTACGGCAAGGTCTTCGTCAACCTTGGCGGCAGACTTTGGGGCACGCTCTCCGACCTGAAGATGCGCGGAAAGCTCGATGTGCTGGGCAGCACCGATGTCAGCTGCGTCCTGTCCGACACGCCTCTTACTGTCGATGACCAGCTCGCCGACATCGTAACCTTTGTGGACTTCAACGATACGATACCGGCGGAGGTTGTTGACGTGAAGCGCCAAAGCATCGACATGCAGATGAATATCAATATTGCCGAGACGGCCCAGATACACTGCTTCCTGAGCGACATGGGCAACGACTATATTGACCTGCAGGGTGGGGGAGAGATGACGCTGACCTACGACATGCAGAACGACATGCAGCTCTGGGGGCGTTACACCATAGGCAAGGGCACGATGCGCTACTCGCTGATGGCCATTCCGCTGAACGACTTCCAGATTGCCCAGGGCAGTTATGTCGAGTTCCAGGGCAACGTGATGAATCCTCGCCTCAATATCAATGCGAGCGAACGCGTAAGGTCAACAGTGACGGAGAATAGTGTGCCTCGCAATGTCGCCTTCGACGTTGGTCTGGCCATCAGTCGTACACTCGACGATATGGGTTTGGAGTTCACTTTGGAGGCACCCGAAGATATGTCCGTCCAGAACCAGTTGACGGCGATGACGCAGGAGGAGCGCGGCCGTGTGGCTGTCACGATGCTCGTCACGGGTATGTACGTCACCGACGATGCCGAGACGAATGGCGGCTACAACTATGCCAACACGCTCAATGCCTACCTGCAGAGCGCCATCAACGAGATTGCGGGCAAGGCTCTCAGCACGGTCGATGTCAACTTCGGCATCCAGAGCGGTACATCGGAGGCCGGCACGAACACCACCGACTACAGCTTCAGTTTTGCCAAACGCTTCTGGGGCAACCGCATCAGCGTCATCGTGGGCGGCAAGGTCAGCACGGGTCGCGATGCTGTCAATACGGGCGAGACAATCATCGACAATGTCGCCATCGAGTATCGCCTCGACAAGAGCGCTTCACGATACGTCAACCTCTTCTACGACCGCAACTACGAGTCGCTGCTCGAGGGACAGGTGACGAAGATGGGCGGCGGCATCGTGCTGAGGAAGAAGGCCGACAGGCTGGGCGAGCTCTTCATCTTCAGAAACAGGAAGGAAGAGCCTGCAATGAAACCTGAGGAAGTGAAAGTTGAAGAATCAGAATCGAGAAATGACTAAAGATATAAAGGAAGTGTTAAAATTCCCCTATAGGGCGTTGGTCATTCCCCTATGGGGCGTTGGTCATTCCCCTATAGGGCGTTGGTCATTCCCCTATAGGGCGTTGAGTGGCATAGCCTGCTTGGTGCTTTGCCTCCTTGTCTCGTCTTGTTCCATCACGAGTGGCTTGCCGGAGGGTGAGAAGCTGTATCGTGGCATCAAGAGCATTGACTACGACAAAGGTCCGAGGAAGGAGAAGACGGCAGAAGAGGAGGGCGTCATCACAGCACTCGCTGATGCCTATACGACGGTCGAGGGGCTGCTCACGGGCGATGCCTCTGTCCTGAAGTCGGAGGAAGTGATGGACGAGAAAGCCTTGCGCGACAGCCTTCGCCATGTGTCGGAGAAAGACAGACTGGCCTACGAGGCTGCAAAGGAAGAGGTGGAGGCCGTGCTCTCCTATGCCCCCAATGGAGCCCTCATGGGCAGTAGTTTTGTAACGCATCCGTTCCCCATAAAGCTCCTCATCTACAATAAGTACGCCGGTAGCAAGCACCGCTTTGGAAAGTGGATGTTCAATCATTTCGCAGCCTCGCCCGTGCTGATATCGGGCGTCAATCCTCGTTTGAGGGCGACCGTCGCAAAGAACACCCTCCGCTCGCGCGGCTATTTCCGTGCACAAACGGGATTCGAGACGCTTCCCGACCCGCGCGACACCCTGAAGGAACGCGTGCGCTACAATATTCATCCGGGCCCAGTCTATCACCTCGACAGCATCGCCTACGTGAACTTCTCAGAGCAGGCGGACAGCATCATCAGGAGCGCTGCAGAGCCTACCGCACTTCATCGCGGCGACCCCTTCAGCGTGGTGAACCTCGAGGCAGAGCGAACCAGAATCGTCAGGGCTCTGCGCGAACAAGGTTACTACTATCAGCGGAACGAGCACATCAACTTCCGTGCCGACACCTTGCAACGACCCATGATGGTCAAGCTCCAGGTGCAGCCTTCGCCCACAGCGCCGAAGGAGGCGATGAAGCCTTATCACATAGGTAATACGCGCGTGAACATATATAAATATGGCGACCGGCAGATAGTGGACAGCCTCAACATGCGCAACGGCTACTCCTTCGGATATAGCCAACCCGTGAAGTTCAAGGAACGTGAGCCGGGTAGCAAGAAGATGCCCAAGCCCCTGAAGGGATATGCTCCGTTGCTGAAGCCTCGAGCCGTCTGGCGCTCCATGCTCTTCCGCAAAGGCGACCTCTACAAACAGTCCACAGGGGAGCTGATGCAGGAAGGGCTTGCAGCCACGAACGTCTTCTCGTCGTTGCGCATCAACTATGTATCAAGAGAGGGGCAAGGAGCAAGGAGCGAGGGGCAAGATTCATTGGCCAATGACACGCTCGACATTGTTGTGAATGCTACCCTCGACAAGCCTTATGATGCAGAGTTCCAGGGCAACCTGACGGGCAAGACAGGCGGGCAGATCGGCCCGGGCGCCAGCTTCTCTTTCTCGAAGCGCAACGCTTTCCGGGCAGCCGAGACGTTGACCCTCAAGCTTTGGGGCTCGTACGAATGGCAGACGGGCGCTAATGTGGAAGGCAAGAGCTCTGTCCTCAACTCCTACGAGTACGGGCTGAGTGGCTCGTTGTCTTATCCTCGCTTCCGCTTCTTTGGCAGCGTAGGCCGCAAGCTTGGCCGCAAGTTTGTCTCCACCACCACCTTTGACTTACAGGCCCGATGCCAGAACAGAGCAGGCTTCTTCGGCCGAATCTCATGGAGCGGCGGCGTTAACTATACACTGCAACGCCAGCAACGCATCAAGCACGAGTTCTCGCCTCTGACCATTACCTACGACCAGTTGCTGCACAGCACGGCCCGTTTCGACTCCATCGTAGGCGCCAACCCTGCGCTTTATGTCTCGATGCGAGACCAGTTCGTGCCCAGCATGTCGTACACCTTCTCGTGGGCTGGCACACCGAAGCATCCTTCTGCACTTACCGTTTCGGTCAAGGAGGCATCGGCCATCGTCTCGAGTATCTATGCCATCTGTGGAAAGCCTTACAGCCAGGAAGGTAAGAAACTCTTGGGCGTGCCTTTCGCCCAATTCGTAAAGGCTACCTTGCAATATACCCGCCAGTTCCCGCTTACGAAACGCAGCCTCATTGCCATGCGAACCTTCGGTGGCTTCGTCTATAGCTATGGCAATGCCAAGTCGGCACCCTATAGCGAGCTTTTCTCCGTTGGCGGTGCCAATAGCATCCGTGCTTTCGGCATGCGTACAATAGGCCCTGGCGCTTACCATCCCGAGAGGTCGCAATACTCTTACATCGACCAGATGGGCGATTTCAAGTTGGAAGCAAACGTGGAGTATCGCTTCCCCATCATCGGCAAGTTGAATGGTGCTGCCTTCCTCGATGCAGGCAATGTGTGGCTTCTGCGCGACAGTGAGAACCAGCCTGGCGGTAAGTTCACCTTCAAAGACTTCGGCAAGCAGATTGCCCTCGGCACAGGTGTTGGCATTCGCTACGACCTCGACTTCCTCGTCATCCGCTTCGATCTGGGTATTGGCATTCATGCGCCTTATGATACAGG
>ONSR01000103.1 GCA_900320565.1 uncultured Prevotellaceae bacterium | reverse complement strand
TTGGAGCTATAGTTTCGACTTCGGACAGACTGGTGCGGAGCGTGACTTCCGCAACAGCAAGGGCTTCGACGGCAAGATAACCGTCCCCTTCTGCCCTGAGAGCAAACTCTCCGGCGTGCTGCACACCGACTTCATCCCCTGCATTTGGTACCAGCGCAACATCGATATCCCAGCTGCTTGGGCAGGCAAGAACATCCTGCTCAACTTCGGTGCCGTCGATTACGACGCAACCATCTTCATCGACGGAAAGAAGGTCGGTCGCCATTGCGGCGCGGGCTCTTCCTTCTCCCTCGACATCACGAAGTTCGTGAAGGCTGGCGGCAGCGCCAACCTCGTCATTCAGGTGAAGGACAATCTACGTGGCGGCAAGCAACCCGGCGGCAAGCAGAGCACTGGCTTCTACAGCGCAGGTTGCAACTACACACGTGTTACAGGCATCTGGCAGACGGTCTGGATGGAAGCCATCAACCCGATGGCTTTGAAGCAAGTCTTCGCTACGCCCGACATCGACCAGCAGCAACTCGTCGTTCGTCCCGAGTTCTATGAGGAAGGCAACGGCAATGTGCTGACCGTTCAGGTGTTCGACGAGAAGCAGAAACTCGTGTCGAGCAAACAGGCTCCTGCAACTAACAACACCGTCATTGTGTTGCCCATCAAGAATCCCAAGCTGTGGAGTCCTGAAACGCCCAACCTCTATGACGTCATCTACACGGTTCGCGACGCCAAGGGCAACGTGCTGGACAAGGTGAAATCTTACGCCGGAATGCGCAAGATACACTTGGCCGGCGGCTACTTCTACCTGAATAATAAGCCCTACTTCCAGCGTCTCGTGCTCGATCAGGGCTTCTATCCCGACGGTGTCTGGACGGCTCCCAGCGACGAGGCCCTGCGTCATGACATCGAGATGAGCAAGGCCGTGGGCTTCAACGGCGCGCGTCTCCACCAAAAGGTCTTCGAAGAGAGATACTTCTACTGGGCCGACAAGCTGGGCTACATCACTTGGGCCGAGCAGGCAAGCTGGGGTTTGGACGTCAACAACGAAGAGGCCGTTCGCAACTTCCTCACGGAGTGGGCGGACGAAGTGGTGCGCGACCGCAACCATCCGAGCATCGTAACGTGGACGCCTCTCAATGAGACTTGGGGCGCTCGCGACGGCGTCTATGTCCGTTTCGTCAATGACCTCTACAATCTCACCAAGGCAATCGACCCGACGCGACCCGTTAATGATGCCAGCGGCGATGCCCACGTCAAGACAGACATCTGGAGTGTCCACGACTATACCCGCGAGTATGATCGTCTCGTGGCTAACCATACCATCAAGAGCGGCGTGGAGCCTTATCGCAATATGGGCGGCAAAGATTACCTCGCGAAGTACAATGGCCAGCCCTACATGCTGGATGAATTCGGCGGGCTGGGTTGGATACCGAAGGAAGAGCGTGCCAACTCCTGGGGCTACGGCGCACAGATTGAGACCGAGGATGACTTCTTCCAGATTCTCGAGAAAGAGGTCGATGCCATCATCGCCTGCAAGCACATCACAGGTTTCTGCTACACACAGATCACCGACGTTGAGCAAGAGAAGAATGGCGTCTATTATTATGACCGCCGCCCGAAGTTCGATGCTGCCAAGTGGAAAGCCATCTTCGAGAAGATCCCCTCAGTAATCGAGAACCCGCAGGACTTGAGCGGATGGAAGTAAAGAAAAGACAACTGACTACAGACTACAGACTATAGACCAAAGACCCTTGTCTGTTGTCCGTTGTCCGTTGACAATAAAAACCCATTAAACCCATAAAACCCATTAACATGAAGAAATCAATCATCTATGTTGCTGCGTTTGCAGCGATGTTCCTGGCTGCTTGCTGCGGTCAGAAGAAGTGTAATTGCGACTGCGAAGCCTGCCAGAATTGTGTCGAGAAGCAAGACCCGAATGCTCCTCAGGACAGTGCAACCATCATCGACAACGAGCAGTATGACCTCGCTCAGCTGAAGGTGGATGCCGACGGATACTATGTCCTCTTCGATGGCACCAGCCTCGACGGATGGCGCGGCTACGGTCAGGACGCTGTGCCTACAAGCTGGGAGAATGCCGACGGCTGCATCCATCTCGTTGGTAGCGGCACTGGCGAAGCTCAGGTGGAAGGCGGCGGCGACCTCCTCTTCGCACATAAGTTCAAGAACTTCACCTTCGAGTGCGAGTACAAGATCAGCAAGGGCGGCAACTCCGGCATTTTCTATCTGGCTCAGGAGGCTAAGGGAAAGGACGGCAACTACCTGCCTATCTGGCAGTCTTGCTCAGAGTATCAGGTGCTCGACAATGCCAATCACGAGGATGCCAACCAGGGTAAGGACGGCAACCGTCAGGCTGCGTCGCTCTACGACATGATTCCCGCCGTGCCTCAGAACGCTAAGCCTTATGGTGAATGGAACACCGTGAAGATTCGCGTCTTCAAGGGAAGCGTATGGCACTACCAGAATGGTGAGGAAGTGCTGGAGTATCACCTCTGGACTCCGAAGTGGAAGGAGATGCTCGACGGCAGCAAGTTCTGCAAGGGCGGCGAGTTCCCTGCAGCTTACGACCTTATGATTGTCGAGGGTCAGAAGGATGGTGGTTACATCGCTTTCCAAGATCACGGCGACGACGTTTGGTACCGCAACGTCCGCATCAAACTGGATGAATAAGTCTTCTCCAAGCTAAAAGTTAATGACAAAGAGAGGCAAGCGGTGAATCGCTTGCCTCTCTTTCGTTTTATGATTTTGCTTTCCGCTCGTCCTGCCAAGTGAAGAAACCTGCCAGCAGAGTGCCCGAGATGCTGTGGTAGGCACAGGAGATGGCACAGGGAATCACAGCGAGGGCAGCCATGGGATTCATCGCAACGATGGCCGGGGAAGCAAAGAAGTTGCGGGAGAGCACAGTCGCCATACCTGCGTTCTGCATGCCCACCTCGATACTTAACGTGCGACGTTTGGCGGTGTTGAAGCCGAAAGCCTTGCCCACGAAGTAGCCCAGCAGGTAACCTGTGCCGTTGTGCAAGGTCACGAC
>ONSR01000087.1 GCA_900320565.1 uncultured Prevotellaceae bacterium | reverse complement strand
GATTTGACCCACAGCCTTGTAGATGACGTTGACCTGAATCTTCTCGGTCGAGAGTTTGATGAGAGAGTCGCTGAGTGCCTCGATGGAGCCGTCCACGTCGCCCTTGACGATGAGGTTGAGTTCCTGCACGCCACCCAAAGCGATGTTGTGAGCCAACTCTTCCAGACCACGACGCTTCATGGTGCGCAGACCCTGTTCGCGAGCCAGCTGCTCACGCTTGTTGGCAATCTCGCGAGCCTCCTGGTCGCTGTCCATCACATGGAAGGCATCGCCTGCCTGCGGTGCGCCGTTCAGGCCAAGTACTGTGGCGGCCTGCGACGGACCAATCTCCTGCACGCGCTGTCCACGTTCGTTGAGCATGGCCTTCACGCGACCGTAGTTCGTGCCGGCCAGCAGGATGTCGCCGACATGGAGTGTGCCGTTGCTGACGAGCAAAGCTGGACTCGATGATGGAGCCCGTAGCCTTTCGGTTGGGGTTGGCCTTGAGGTCGAGCATCTCTGCTTCCAGCAGTACCTTCTCCAAGAGTTCTTCCACACCAATACCCTTCTTGGCACTGATGTCCTGACTCTGGTACTTGCCGCCCCATTCCTCGACGAGGAAGTTCATGTTGGCCAAGCCTTCCTTTATCTTGTCGGGATTAGCTCCCGGCTTGTCAATCTTGTTGATGGCAAAGACGATGGGCACACCGGCAGCCGTGGCATGAGCGATGGCTTCCTTCGTCTGCGGCATGATGTCGTCGTCTGCAGCAATGATGATGATGGCAATGTCCGTGACCTGAGCACCGCGGGCACGCATGGCAGTGAATGCTTCGTGACCCGGCGTGTCGAGGAAGGTGACATGGCGTCCGTCTTCGAGTGTCACATTGTAAGCACCAATGTGCTGCGTGATACCACCAGCCTCGCCTGCAATAACATTGGTTTGGCGAATGTAGTCGAGCAACGATGTCTTACCATGATCGACGTGACCCATGACGGTGACGATGGGAGCGCGTGGCACGAGGTCTGCCTCGTCGTCCTCCACTTCGCTGACGGCGGCGCTGACTTCTGCGCTGACGTATTCTGTGGTGAAGCCGAATTCCTCAGCCACAAGGTTGATGGTCTCGGCATCCATTCGCTGGTTGATGCTGACCATGATGCCGATGCTCATGCAAGTTGCGATAATCTTCGTGACAGGCACGTTCATCATCGTAGCCAACTCGTTGGCCGTAACGAACTCTGTCAGCTTGAGTACCTTGCTCTCTGCTGCTTCGTTTGCCAGTTCCTCTTCCATGCCTTGACGGATGGCTTCGCGCTTTTCACGACGATACTTGGCGCCCTTGCCCATCTTGGTGCCCTTGCTGGTAAGGCGGGCAAGCGTTTCGCGAACTTGCTTTGCAACTTCTTCCTCGCTTACTTCGGGCTGCAGAGGAGACTGCTTGGGCTGGTTCTTCTGTTTCTTCTTGCCGCCGCCGTTCTGGTTCTGCTGTTGAGCGTTGCCGCCATTCTTCTTCTGACCCTGTTGCTGGTTTGCAACGTCATTGACGTCAACACGTTCCTTGCCCAAACGTACACGCTTCTTCTTGTCACCACCTTGAGCTTCGAGGCGTTCGCGACGGCGCTCTTCGTGCGTCTTCTTTTTGGGGCGAGTCGTCTGGTTCAGGCTGTCGAGGTCAATCTTACCCTTGATGGTAAGAGACGGAATGTTGCTTTGAGCAGGGGTCAAGCGGAAGATTTCTTCCTCTTGCTTCTCTGCTGGAGCAGGTTCTGCAGGTTCCTCTTTTGGAGCAACAACCTCTTCCTTAGCAACAGGCTCTTCTTTCTTAACGACCGGCTCTTCCTCCTTCTTCGGAGCAGGCTTGGGTTTCTCTTCCTTCTCGACGGGTTTGGGTTCCGGCTTCTTTTCTTCGACAGGTTTAGCCTTTGCAGCTTTCTCTGCCTTTGCAGCCTTTCCACCATCGAGGTCGATGTGTCCCAATATCTTCGGACCTTCAACTTTCGGAGCTTCTATCTGCACCTCTTCCACAGGTTTGGGCTTGGGCGCTTCCTTGCGCTCCTTCTTGTTTTGGCCAATGTGCTGCTGAATGAGTTGTGTTGCTTCGTTGCGCAGTCCCTTATCCAAGCTGAATTCGCTTTGCAACTGGGCATATTGCTCTTCAGTTATCTTATAGTTGGGATTGGCCTCAACATCGGTGAAGCCTTTCTTTTGGAGGAACTCAACAGCCGTCTGCAGTCCGATGTTGAACTCCTTCGTTACTTTATTTAATCTTATGCTCATGGTCTTTCTAATCCCTAATCTCTAGTCCCTAATCTCTGATACAATTGTTATTCGAACTCAGCCTGCAAGATGCGCAGCACTTCGTCCACCGTTTCTTCTTCGAGGTCGGCATTCTGGATGATCATCTCACGCTGAGCTCCGAGCACACCCTTAGCGGTCTGGAAGCCAATCTTCTTGAGCTCGTCGATGATCCAGGGCTCGATAGCGTCGGTGAACTCGTCGAGGCTTACGTCGTCGTTGTCTTCCTCGCTGTCAAGTTCACGGAAGACATCGATGGTATAACCTACGAGCATGCTGGCCAGCTTGACGTTCAAGCCGCCCTTACCGATAGCGAGTGATACCTGATCCGGATCGAGATAAACCTCGGCGGTATGCTCTTCCTCGTTGAGGACAACGCTGTTGACGCGAGCAGGATTGAGGGCACGAGTGATCATGAGTTGTGTGTTGGAGGTCCATGTCACGACGTCGATGTTCTCGCCTCTCAGTTCGTGAACGATGCCACGAAGGCGACTGCCTTTCACGCCGACACAAGCTCCAACAGGGTCGATGCGGTCGTCGTAGCTCTCGACTGCAATCTTGGCGCGTTCGCCAGGGATGCGGGCAATCTTGTGAATCGTGATGAGTCCGTCCTGAATCTCTGGCACCTCAGCTTCGAGCATGCGTTGCAGGAACTCGGGAGCTGTGCGGCTCAGGATGATGCGGGGCTTACCACCGGTGTTCTCGACACGCAGGATGACGGCACGAGTGCTTTCACCTTTGCGGAAGAAGTCGCCCGGAATCTGTTCCTGACGCGGGAGCAGCAGTTCGTTACCCTCTTCGTCCATGAGCAGGGTCTCGCGCTTCCATGTCTGATAGACCTCAGCGCTGATGACTTCACCCTCGCGGTCCTTGTACTCGTTGTAGAGCGAATCGTACTCCAACTCCATGATGCGGCTGGCAAGGGTCTGCCTCAGTTGCAGGATGGCGCGACGTCCGAACTCGGACATATCCACGAGCTGGCTCACTTCCTCGCCAACTTCGTAGTCATCTTCGATTTGCTGAGCTTCTGAGAGAGCAATCTCCTTGTTCTTGTCAGTCACTTCTCCGTCGGGCACAACGACGCGGTTGTGGTAGATTTCGAAGTCGCCCTTGTCGGGGTTTACGATGATGTCGTAGTTCTCGTCAGTGCCATGCATCTTAGCGATGACGTTGCGGAAGCACTCTTCCAGCACACTTACCAGAGTGGCGCGGTCGATGTTGTTTTTCTCTTTAAAGTCGGCGAACACTTCAATCATGTTTGCCGTTTCCTTTGATTTAGTTGTCTTTGCCATTATATTTTGTTTAGTTATTATTTCACCTTGATGAGATATTTTGTGTAGGCCACGTCGTCGAAGCGGAAGTCTGTGGGTACTTCCATGGTGACGGGACGCTTCTTGCCCTCCTCTTTCACCTTTTGGAGGATGCCGAGCTGGAAGCCTTCGTCGCCAACGCTGAGCAGGGTGCCGTGATACTTGTGGCCGTCGTGCAGCTGAGTTTCCACTTCCTTGCCGATGTGTATCTCGTATTGGCGACGTACGCGGAACGGCTGTCCCAGTCCTGCGCTGCCCACCTCGAGTTCGTAGTCTTCCTCGTCGCGGCTCAATCGCGATTCGATGTGACGGCTCAGGTCGGCACAGTCTTCAATCCACACACCATCCTGATGGTCTATCTCCACCACGATGCGGTCGTCGGGACTGATGCTGATGTCAACCAGGAAATACTCTTTACCTTCAAGCCATTCCTCAACGGCTTGCTGCACTGCACTTTTGCTGATCATTGTTTAAGTGTTTTTAGGTTATTAAAGAAAAGTGAGGAACTTTCGGAGCCCCTCACTTTCATCTTTTCGCGTGCAAAGGTAAGTCATTTCCGCGAAACGTGCAAATAAATGTGCAGAAAAATAGCGTAAAACCCTGAATTCTTTAAAGAAAGGCAAGTATTTGTGCCTGCCAAGACCTTTAGAGAATGGTGATGCCCTGATAATCCTTTTGAACCTGCTCGTAGCTCTGCAGGTTGCCGATGTCGAAGCGATGGCCCGGCATCTCCATAGCGTGGACGGGTGTCTGCTGGCAGAGCCATGCGATGTAACTGCCGGGAGCATCTGTGCCGCAACCCTCCAAGATGCCTTTGCCGACGAGGCGTGCGTCCTGGCGTGTATAGAAATAGAAAGGTGGCGTACACCAATGGGTTTCGGGCGTCGGGGACTTCTCTGTCATGCGAAGGATACGGTCGTTTTGGTCCACAGTCACTACGCCGCACTTCAGCAGCCGCTGTTCGTCCTTTTCCCAGAAGCGCATGATGCAGGAGGTCTGCTTCTCGTTGGCATAGCAGACGAAGCGTTGCAGGCTGAAGTCCAAAAGGTTATCGCCGGCAATGACCAGCATGTCGTCGTCGAGGCTGAGGCTGTCGATGGCGTACTGTATGTCGCGGACGGCTCCCAGTCGCGTCTCGTTGCTCGAGGTCCCGTCGTCAACGACAGTCACCTTCTGAGCCTTCGTCGCAGCCCAATCCATGAAGTGATGGGCGAACTTGTGGTTGGAGATGACGACGTATTCATCGACCAGTCCGGCTCCGTCTATGTCGTCGATGAGCCAGTCGAGGATAGTCTTGTCGCCCACCTTGAGGAGGGGCTTGGGGAAGTTTTCCGTGAGGGGATAGAGCCGGGTGGCATATCCGGCAGCAAGGATGAGACACTTCATAGGTAAGAATGATAAAATGAAAGAATGAAAAAATGAAAGGATGAGAAATAAGGGAGTTGAAGGAATGAGAAGATGAAAGATGGAGGATGTGTTTTTCATTCTTTCATTTTCTCATTCTTTCATTTCCTTTACAGCAGTCCGTCTGCGCTTTGGCAGATGTGGACGCTGTATTTCCCTTTGAGCTCAGGGAAGGCTTGGAGGTATTCTCTGGTCACCTTCTCTCTGATTTCGGCTTCGTAAGCGGGGTCGATGAGTGCCATGCAGCAGCCCTTGAAACCTGCTCCGCTGAAGCGTCCGCCGTAGATGCCGTCGGTGTGGCACATGATGTCGTAGAGCATCTTCAGTTCCGGAGAACCCGTCTCCCAGTTGCTGATGCTGCTCTGTCCGCTTTCGAAACTGAGGCGGCCATACGTCTCGAGGTCGCCACGACGCCAAGCCTCGGCACCTCTCTCTACGCGGTCGAACTCCGTGTACCAGTGCTCGGCACGCTTCCTCCAGTTCTCAGGCAGGCGTTCCTTGTACCGCTCGTATATCTCGCGAGGCACTGCCCGCAGGTTCGCTTCGGGGAACTTGCCGTACTCCATGCCTGCGTAGGCCATCATGGCATAGGCGGCGCTTCGCGCTTCATCGACGCGCATGTTGAATTTGCTGCCGGTCAGCGTGCGCTCGATGCCGCTGAAGAAGATGGCGATGCGGTAGGGCTTCATCGACGGATGGGTGGGGATGAGCTCGTACTCGTCGGTCTTGGTGTCGAGGTAGAGCAGGTGGTCTTTCTTCGAATAGACCTCGCAGCTCTGGTCGAGCTTGCCGCTGTTGACGCCGACATAGTCGTTCTCGGCAGCCATCGAGATGAGGATGAATTCCAGCGGCTCGGGCTGTATGTTGTTGACCTTGCAAAGCGCCTTGAGGAAAACCAAGGCGACGGCTGCCGACGACGAGAGGCCTCCGATGGGGAGCGTGCCTTCGATGACACCGCTCAAGCCACACGTCAGGGGGTAACGCTCGCCGAGTTTCAAGGTCGCTCCGCGCAAGTAGTCGGCCCAGTCACCCTGCTTGTGTCGAGGCACATCGCGGACATGGAACTGGGCCCGCTTGTCGAATTGGAGGGAACAGAGTTCCACCACGCCGTTGTGCTTGGGGCTGTAGGCAAGGTGGATGCCTTTGTCGATGGCCAAGCCTGTAATCTTGCCGAGGTTCGCATCGCTGTGTGCACCGATGGGGCAGACGCGATA
>ONSR01000065.1 GCA_900320565.1 uncultured Prevotellaceae bacterium | reverse complement strand
AATTGCATATACATGTACGTGCAACGAACTTAACTGGTGAAGTCAGGCGATGCGACCTGTTTCATTCCCTCTTCTTGGGTGTCTTCTGGAACTTATAGATTGCGTGCAAGAGGCCGTATCGCGGCAGAACATTGGTGTAGGTCTCTGTGCGGCCTTGTGCGTTGATGGTGCGCGTGACGTTACTCAGCTGCCCGAGAATGTCGAAGCCGTCAAGCATCACGACCCACTTGCCCTTGAAGAGCGCACGAGCTAGGCGGGCGTTCCAGACGACATCGGCTGTGTTGAGGCTCGCATCGGCATAACCCGTTCGGCCATAAAGCGTGAGGTCGGTGGTGAGATCGAACTTCCATGGAAGATGTACGATAGCGTCCGCGCCGATGCGGTACTGCCAGGCGTTGATGTTCTGGAACGTCGAGCGGTCGCTCGTATAACGGTTCCATGCCACATCCGACGAGAAGCCAAGGGTATGTTTGCCAAGCGAAAGACTCACTTTAGGCGAGAAAGAAAGCGTGGAACTCTTTACCAAACTTCTGTTGCTGGTAATCTCTTGCTCCTTGCCCCCTGCCCCTTGCTCCTCACTCATCAGGTCCACACTATTCCTATAGCTGAACTGCGTGACCATGCTGGCACTGTGCTTCTTGCCGTCACCAAAGCTGTAGTTGATGGTGTGCTTGGCCGAAGCGTCCCAGTTGCCGTTGACATTCGTCGGGCAGAACGTGCGTCGGCCGGTCGCGCGGTCGTAGATCTGGCCCATGCCTATCGCGTTGTGTGTGAAGCCGTAACTGAGGTCGAGGCGGTTGTGCATACGCTTGTTCATCGAATACAGGTTGCCGTCCAGGACCGCGTCGGTGCGGATGGCGTATCGAAGGTCAGGGTTGCCGATGCGGATGTTCATGGGGTCTGTGTCGTCCACTATGCCTGCCTCGTTCAAGAGCTCAGGCGCCTCGCTCCTCACCCGCACTTCGAGTCCGGCATGATGCCCGTCCTTGGTCCTCAGCCAGGGCTTTGTCTTGAACTCGAACGTCGGGCTGAAACGGTGGAGAAGGGTGTCGATGGCGCCTCGCTCGTAGTCGTGTCGCTGCGCATTCAGCGTGGCATCTATCCTGAAATCAAGGTAGAACTGCCCCCACTCCTTCTGCCCCAAGCCGTATTTGAAGTCTGCCCAAAAGGCGTTTGTGTTGTCGATGTAATGCGCCAGATGACTGTTCGTGCGGTCGAAGACCTGCTGATATTCCGTCACGCTGGGCAGCAAGTCGATGGGTTTAGAGAAGCTTGAGTCGGCATTCGCCAGGCGATCCAGGCGATAGATGCTCTCCTGTTCGCGCTGATTGCTGTGGGAGAACCGATAGCCCAACACCAATTGTCGGTAGTGTTCGCCAAGCATGAAGGTATATTGGACGAAGGGATTGAGTTCGAACTTGCTGCGGGGCGGCGTGTCGACGAACTGGTGGCGGAACAAAGGACCAGCAGACCCTCCCCAGCCCTCCCTTAAAGGGAGGGAGTTCTCCCCCTTTAAGGGGGAGTTAGAGAGGGTCTGTTGTCGGCTGAATTCCTGCCTTTTGTTCTCCTTGTAGCTGCCGTTTATGCCGAAGTTCATATAGTCGCCCGAGCCTTTTATCTTCAGTGTCTCAAACAAATAGGCAGTCGCCTCGATGTCGTGCCCCGTGCCTTTGCTCTCGCGGAGCTGGCGGTTGATGAGTGTGTCGCGCAGGTTCGGGCGTGGAGATGTCGGGGAGAAGAGGTCGTCGAGCAGTTGGTGGCTGACCTCGACGGGCGCAGAGAAGAGGGCCGACGTGGTGCCGGAAGAGTTGCGGAAGTAGCGGTAGCTGGCATCCGCGATTGCTTGCGTCCGTAGTTGCTTGCCGTTATGGATGAAGCGGTTATACGTCGAGACGTCCCACTCTTCGTTCTTCATGCCCGCGAAGCCATAGTCGTAGGTGTCGCCGTCGGGTAGGAAGGTTTGCGTCGTGGTGCGCGTGTCCTGCCATTCCTTCGCGTGATGCGCCTCGACATAGACAAAGTAATCGCGCTTCTTGTCGTCCGACATCAAGTTGACATCCACGCGGGCCATCTCGTTGCGGCTCAGTTTGCCGGACCTGTCGGGCTGCCATCCGTCGCCCCAGACCATGTCGCCCGAGCCTTCGTCGTTCAGGTTGTTGGCCTTGGCATAGAGGCGTATGTTCGAACGCTCATCGCTCCGCATGGCGAAGAGGCGTGCCAGGTAGGGCGTCTCGTCCTGCCGAAGACCTGCTCCGCCCTCGATGTTTGCTATCCAGCCCACCATATATTCGCGCTTCAGCCGCACGTCGATGACGTGGTGCTGACTGCTCTCGTCGGTTCGTCCGAGCCATTCATTTTCCTCGGTCTGCTTGTCATAGACGGCCACATCCTTCACCGTGTAAGCCGGCAGGTTCTCGAGCATGAGCTTGCGATTGCCTTGAAAGAGGTCCTTGCCGTTCAGCAAGAGGTCGTCCACGAACTTGCCGTTGTGGTAGATTCGCCCGTCGCTCTTGAGTTCGACGCCCGGCAACTGCTTCAACAGGGCGTCGAGCATCGAGCCTTCCGCCAGCTGGAACTGGCTGGCATCGTACACGACGGTGTCGCCCCTGAAGTAGAATCGGACGCGAGATGCCTTGACGGTCACCTCCTGCAGGGTCTTCGAAACCTTGTGCAGATAGAAGGGCGAGACGTAACGCGACGTTTCACGTCGGCCGACTTTGTCCACCACATAAGTATAGCAGACAGTCCGATAGTCGTCCATCGAAATGCGGAAGATGTAGTGGCGGGGTAGGGCAGGCACCTCGATGTTGAAGCGTGCCACGTCGTAGTCCACTTCCTTGCCGCTCCCGTCGTAGTAGAAGGCGGACTGCCTGGCACGGACCGAGTCGATGAGCGTGCTGTCTTCGGCCAGCAGTTCCACCTTCGCGTCCATCAGGTACTCGCGCGAACTGGCATCAAAGACCGTGCCGGAAAGCTTGATGGTGCGTGGCTTGTAGCGCGTATCATACTGCACGAAAACCTGCTTCTCCTTGACTTTCACCTTGACGGGCTGTCCCTGACAGAGCCTTTTGATAGCGTCCATCATCGAGAGACCATTGAGGTTGGCGTGGACGGGCAACGTCTCGAGGTCGTTTGCGATGAAGTTAATCGTGTATTCCGTCTGCATGTCGCGGAGGACGGCAAGTGCATAGGCGAGTGATTCGCCGCGGAACGTCAGGTCGCGAGCCGAGAGGCTCAACCCGAAACTCACATATATAATAAGGTATAAGACGAGTCGTTTCATCGCTTGCCCTCCTTCTTCTCGTCCGATTCAACGTAGAGGATGTTGAGGTCCTGCGTGATGCGGAAGCCGTCGAACATGTTCATCATGTCCACAAACTCTCTGAGCGTGTGCGAGGTACGGCAGGTGATGAAGAGTCGCAGGTGTGCCGGAGCCTTGTCTCCCCAGATGACCTGTCGCTCGTAATGCCTGCTGACGACGGCCAGGATGCTGTCCAGGCGGATGTTTTCGAAACGGAAGATGGTGTCGCCATCCTGCACGTCGACGTAGAAACGCTCAGTCTTGACGGCCGTCGTATCTGTTGTCCGTTGTCCGTTGTCCGTTGTCGTCTTATAGAAGAAGGCACGATAACTGGCCAGCGACATGATGCCAAGGAAGGCGATGGCAGTGAAGACCGCCGCAATTCTGCGGAAGAAAGACCCACCCCAGCCCTCCCTTAAAGGGAGGGAGTCCTCTCCCTTTAAGGGAGAGTTAGAGAGGGTCTTTTGCCACGCCTCCTCTGTATCCGGCTCCTTATCAAGCTCCGCCATCATCGCCTCGAGCTGCTCGTCGGAGTAATTCTCCGGGTGTTCCTGCATGTCGAAGAACAGCTTCTTATCGTCTAAGGGGTTCATAAGCTCTTCGGGTTAAAGTGTTTCTTGACTTCCGTGATGGCGTGCGAGAGGCGTTTCCACACGGCAACTTTGCTGATGCCTTCAGCCAGGGCAATCTCCTCGTAACTGTAACCTTCCGTGAAACGCATGTTGAAGATGCGCTGCTCGCGTTCCGGGAGATGGCTGACGACGAACTCCACGATGTCCGACATCCTGTCATCCGTTAAAGATTGACCATTGACCATTGACCATTGACCATTATTTATTGAATCTCCTCCATTATTGGCTGTGCCATTTGACGCCGCGAAATGGTCAATGGTCAATGGTGAATGTTCAATGGCTACGTGGCGAAGTCGCTTCAGGCAACGGTTTCTGACGCTCGTCATCAAGTAGCGCTCCTCCGTACCCGGCACGAGAACCGTTTCGCCACGAAGCAGGCTTTCGAAGATGTCCTGACAGACATCCTCGCTCTCCTGCACGTCGTAGAGCAGGGTGCGCGCCACCCTCTGCATCCGTGCGTAGTGCTGCATGAACAGCCTCTTTACGGCCTCGCGTTCCATCACGTCTTTACCTATAATACCCCTCAAAGGCAGAAAAAACTAACCCTGAAAGCAAAAATTTATACAAAAGTACGAAATTATGGGCAATTTGATGTGTTTCGTCACCCTATTTCTGCTTCCCAGTAACGAAAATTAACAACGGAAGTTGCCCAATTTGGACAGATTAAGGACCCGACACAGCGAGCCAAGTTGTTTGCAACTACATGTATATGCAATTGCAGATACATGTACATGCAATTGCATATACATGTACGTGCAACGAACTCGACTTGTCAAATCGGGCAACCGAATGGCATAAAAAGAGCGGCACAACGCTTTGAACGATGTGCCGCTCCCTGTCTCGCCAGCCGCTTTTTCTGGGCAAAACTATGGTTCCAACGCTTTGTCAATCTGTTTCCTGATGTCCTCGAGAACTGCGTCGCCGAAGCCTGTCTGCTCCCAAACCTTGCGACCCTGACGGTCGAAGAGGTAGTATTGTGGTATCCCACTTAGTTCCGGAATCTCTCTCCACTGGCTGCTCGGCATGCGATAATGCAGGCCGGGAATCCTGATGACGCATTCTCTCCACTCGGTCATGTTGCTGCTCTCGTCGGTGAGATACACGAAGACGACGTCCTTGTCCTTCAGTTCCTCCTTGAGCGGCTCCATTGCCTCGATGCCTTGCCTGCATGGGCCGCACCAAGTGGCCCAAAGGTCGAAGAAGACCACCTTGCCGGGATGCTCCGCGACAATGGTTTCGAGGAGCTTCGAGCTAGGCACTTCGGGCGTCTGCTTTATGCGGTCTTTTGCCTCCAGACGCATGCGCTCGAGCTGCACGCGGTTGCTGTCGATGAACTCCTGCAGGACGCGCTGGAAGTAGGGATGCACCATCCGTATCGAGTCTTCGGGCATCACCTTGCCTTCGCTTATGGCATCACACATCCTGCGTGCTTCCGCCAGAGCTTTCGTCATCTTGTACGGCTCCGTTTCCGTCATGCCGTTTGCCTCGAGATAAGGCAGGAACTCGGGCGAGAGAGGGAACCAGAAGCTGCGACCGTCGCGAAGGAATTGGAGGTCGCGGGCGTGAGGATCGACAAGCGTGTAAGTGCTTTTCAGGTGCCGGAGCGTGCTGTCGGGGTTCTGAACACGTTTCTGGAAGGCAATCATATCGACGCCTCCTACACAAGCACGCACATAGCTCCGCTCGACGAAAAGCGCCAGGAAGTCCCTCTGCCTGCGGGTATAGTTCTTGCGCTTCAGCACGCCTTGCTTCAAGGTGTCAAGGTTCTGCCACAACTTGTCGCGCCACTCGGGAAAGTCCTTCACGTCTTCGTGGTTCGGCAACGGCAGCATGCCAGGATAGTAAATGTTCAGGTTTTCCAGCAGCACCTCGTTGAGGTCGGCAGCGGAACCGCCCAAGCGATAGCCTTTATGCCGGGGCTTGCCCGCCGCAAAGTCGTGAAGCCAGGCTTCGCAGGCATCGGGGTCGGCATCCATGGTCAGCGTCTCGCCCGGAATCAAAAGCAAAGGGAACTGCCTGTTGGGTGTATTCTTCTCTATCTTGTAAAAGGTAAAGATGGGCAGGGTTGCTGTGTAGGCGGGATTGGAGAAGTGTTTCGACGTTCCCTCAGAGTGTGAATCGGCGCGATAGTTACTGGTGATGGGGTCGCGGCAAGGCTCATCAAAAAACCCCAGCTGGCAGATGCTGTCGCCAAAGGCTGTGGCTGTGAAGGCCGCATCGCCGTATGTCAAAGTCAACGGCTCCAGCGGCTTGCCATCGTCTTCACGTGGTTTCGGAGCAGGAAGGAGTTCTGGGTAGAGTTTGCCATCCAGCCTGATGCCGTAGATTGTCCATGAGTTTGGGTCGTCGCCCTCAATGTAGTCGAACGTCTTTGTGCCTTTCGGAAGCGGGTCGAAATAGAGGATAAGGGAGTCTCGCTGTGCGTTCCTGTCATAAGCTTTGCCCAGCTCAAGGGCATCATCTGCAAGGACTTGGGTGCCATCATGCGTCAGGATGCGTCCCTTCTGAAAGGCAAACTGCTGCCCATCCACTTCAAGGCGCCCCCCATCCGTGCTCCAACCGCTCCACGAGGCACAGGCCACATGGAAATGCACGACTGTTGCCTGCTTCGTCAGCTCCACCTTGACGGGCCAGATGTTGGCATTGTAAAAGGAATTCTTCATTAGTGAACGGAACGCAGGACGCTCGATGACGACGTCCTTAGCCTGCCCTGCCATTGCAACAAGAGCAAGCAGAAAGATGATGATTCGTTTCATGTTTTTGTATGTTTAACGTGTATCTCCTACTTATAATACCCTTCAAAGACAGAAAAAGCTAACCTAATAACAAAAAATTCCGCGTAAGCATAGCCTACGCGGAATTCCTTATTGATAGATTTGATGTTGCTTATTTGACCTCCTCGAAGTCGGCGTCCTGAATATCGGGACCTTGCTGGTCGTTACCAGAGCCAGTGTTGCCGGCGTTCATGTCAGGGCCGGGCTGAGGACCAGCCTGCTGCTGAGCCTGATACATCTTGCCTGCTGCGGTCTGCAACTCGTTCATGGCAGCATCGATGGCAGCGAGATCCTGTGCCTGATGTGCGGTCTTCAACTTAGCAACGGCAGCCTCGACTTCGCTCTTCACATCGGCAGGAATCTTATCTCCGCTTTCCTTGAGCATGTTCTCGGTCTGGAAGATCATCGAGTCGGCCTGATTGAGCTTGTCAACCTTCTCGCGTTCCTTCTTATCGGCTTCTGCGTTGGCTTCTGCCTCGGCCTTCATGCGCTCGATTTCCTCCTTGCTAAGACCGCTGGAGGCGGTAATCGTGATGTGCTGTTCCTTGCCTGTAGCCTTATCCTTCGCGCTGACGTTGAGGATACCGTTGGCATCGATGTCGAAGGTTACCTCAATCTGAGGCACGCCACGACGAGCGGGTGCGATGCCGTCGAGGTTGAACTGGCCGACGCTCTTGTTCTGGCTTGCCATAGGACGCTCGCCTTGCAGGACGTGGATGGTGACTGCCGTCTGGTTGTCGGCAGCAGTGGAGAAGATCTCGCTCTTCTTGCAAGGGATGGTTGAGTTGGCTTCGATGAGGCGCGTCATCACGCCGCCCATCGTCTCGATACCCATTGACAGAGGAGTGACGTCGAGCAGTACGATGTCGCTCTTATCGCCTGTCAGGACAGCGCCCTGGATGCTTGCACCGATAGCCACGACCTCGTCGGGGTTCACGCCCTTGCTGGGTTCTTTGCCGAAGAAGTCAGCCACGAGTTTCTGCACGGCAGGGATACGGCTGGAACCGCCCACGAGAATGACCTCGTTGATGTCGCTGTTGCTGAGACCTGCGTCCTGCATAGCCTTCTGACAAGGCACCTTACAAGCCTGGATGAGGCTGTCGGCGAGTTGCTCGAACTTAGCGCGAGTGAGGCTCTTTACAAGGTGTTTGGGCACACCGCCTACTGCCGTGATGTAAGGCAGATTAATCTCTGTCGTTGTGCTACTCGAGAGTTCTATCTTAGCTTTCTCAGCTGCTTCCTTCAGTCTTTGCAGAGCCATCGGGTCTTGCTTCAGGTCGATACCTTCCTCGCTCTTGAACTCATCGGCCAGCCAATCAATGATAACCTGGTCGAAGTCATCGCCTCCGAGGTGTGTGTCGCCATTGGTGCTAAGCACTTCGAACACGCCACCACCGAACTCGAGGATGGAGATATCGAATGTTCCGCCACCCAGGTCGAACACGGCAATCTTCATATCTTTGTTCGCTTTATCAACGCCGTAAGCCAATGCGGCAGCAGTGGGTTCGTTGACGATACGCTTTACGTCGAGACCTGCAATCTGTCCTGCTTCCTTAGTTGCCTGACGCTGAGAGTCGGAGAAGTAGGCCGGAACGGTGATGACGGCTTCCGTCACTTCCTGTCCGAGGTAGTCTTCTGCGGTCTTCTTCATCTTCTGAAGAATCATTGCGCTGATTTCCTGCGGTGTGTACTGGCGGCCGTCTATCTCGACGCGAGGTGTGTTGTTGTCGCCCTTAACTACCGTATAAGGTACGCGCGCTATTTCTTTCTGCACCTGGTCGTAGGTTTCGCCCATGAATCTCTTGATAGAGAAGATGGTCTTCTTCGGGTTAGTGATGGCCTGACGCTTGGCAGGATCGCCTACCTTACGCTCGCCGCCATCGACGAATGCCACTACGGAAGGGGTTGTGCGCTTGCCTTCGCTGTTGGCAATAACTACGGGCTCGTTGCCCTCGAATACGGATACGCAGCTATTTGTGGTACCCAAGTCAATTCCAATAATCTTTCCCATAATTGTATTTAGTTTAGTTTATACTCTTGTTTGTTGACATGATTGTCTGCCTACATTCATACAAAGGCCGTGCCAAAACGTGTCATACTGCCAAGAATATGACAAAAACTGACACCAAGCAGGGCGTTGATGTCAGTCGGATGGGCTACTTTATACATTATATATATATAAAGAAAGCAGGGAATCTGCCTCTTGCGAAGGTGACTCCCTGCCCCTACAACTATGAAAACGGTGTGTTTTTGTTTGACGGCGAACTTGACTTGTCGAGTCCGTTTGCGTCCGAAAGTGTGTTAGCTTGTCCGCTTACTTAACTGCGAACTTCTGTCCCTTGACTACGTAGATGCCTTGGGGCAGGTTCTTCTTGGCTGCGTTGATGTTTGTCTGCGACAGAACGAGTGTGCCCTGAGCGTTGTAAACATCGACGGTTGCGCCGGTTGCCTGAAGCTTTTCGATGCTTGTTTCGATGTCTTCGAGGCTGGTGACGTGCTTGATTTCGAGTGCTTCAGCATCGTTTGTCTGCTCGTTCCAAGTGAAGCCGCAGCGGGTGGGCAGGAAAGCCTTGTCGCCTTCGGTGCGGATCAGGACGCTCTCCAGGATGTAGGTGTCCTGCTGAGCTGGTATGCCGTAGCGGCCTTCCACCTTGAGTGTCTCCCAAGAGCTGCTGAAGGTCACTGTGTTGCCTTGGCCGTCGCTCTTGCTTACGCTCTTGATTTCAGTGCTGAAGCCGGATGCGTCGCTTGTGTTGGCACGAAGTGTCTGGACTGTGGGAGAGAAGATGAGATAGGGGACACCTGCCTCGATTCCCTCGCTGGTGCAGTCGAGGAAGTACATGTTCAGGGTGTTGCCTTCCTGACGGATGGTTGCCAGACGCTCTACCTGTACGTCCTTGGCAGCGGCTTGGAGTTGTGCTGCATTGAGGCTCACGGGCAGGCAGATGGTGTTGTAGCCTGCGAAGAGTGTGCGGTTGAGGACTGTGGGTTGTGCCTGGTTTTGCAGAGCCTCCACGTTTAGGGTGGTGCTGCTGGTATAGACATTCTTAGGCCTGGGCTGTGCGAAGGCGCTAGTGCAAACGGTGGCAAATGCCATCAGAAGAAGAGTAAAGTGCTTCATAAGTCTATAAATTTAGTGGTTTATATGTCTGTTTTTTATGTTTTCTTGTGCAAACTTACGATTTATTTCGTGAACTGCCAATAGAATTGGCAAGTTTTTTTCATATTTAACATCAGTCGGCTCGAAAAGTGTCGCTTATTGCCTTTTGCGAGGTCTCTGCATGCAACGGTCAACGCCCTATAGAGGAGTGTCGATTCCCCTATAGGGCGTTGGCTCTTCCCCTATAGGGGAGTGAGCATTCCCCTATAGGGGGTTGGATGGTGCCTGCTGCTTGATGTGTAAGTCTCGCTGCGGGAACGGTATCTCGATGTTGTTCTTGTTGAGTGTGTTATAGATGATTTCCTTGACGCGAGACGTGATGGCAAGTTTCTCTTCGACAAGCATCCAGATGCACACCTTGAGGTCCACGCTGCTCTCTCCGAAGTCGCTGAAGGCCACGCTGACGGGAATGTTGGTGTCCGTAAGCGTCAGTCCGCTGCCATTTTCTTCGTGACAGATGGGTTCGAGGGCTTCGATGAGCAGTTGACGCACCTGCTCGACATCGGTTCCGTAGGCTACTCCGACAGGCACTTTAATGAGTTCGTAGCGGTGATTGCGCGTCATGTTCTTGAAGTTCTTGCTGAAGAGGGCACTGTTCAGGAAGGCAATCACGCTGCCGTCGTTCGTCGTGATTTGCGTGCTTTGGTAGGTGATGCTCTCCACTCTGCCAGCAATGCCGTCGCACTCAATATAGTCGCCCACATGGATGCGCCCGGACATGAGGCTGATTCCATAGATGAAGTTCTCCAGAATGCTCTGCATGGCAAAGCCCAGACCGGTAGCCAGACCGGCACCTACAATACTGATGCCGTCCTTTGGCACCTTAAAGATGACGAGCACGATGATGATGTAGAGACCCCAGCAGAGAATGCCGATGACGTTGCGAGCCAGCGTCTTGTTGATGGAATCGTCGTCGTTGGAATACTTCTTACGGAAGTGCAGGTAGAAACTCCGCAGGGCGTAGTTGATGTAGCGGAAGATGAAGAACAGTGCTGCAGCCATGCAAACCCAGAAGAGCGAAATGCGGATGATGCCCGTTTGGTTGACGATGTCGCGCGTGAATATCTTCCGGCAAAGACTCGTCATCTCGAAGACCTGAGCCGCCCAGAATATGCTGACCAGTACCGAAAGCACTGCCAGAATGGGAACCAGAGTGCGGCAGAAGAGGTCGTAGAACCAAGTCTGGTCGATGTACTCGCCCTTCTTCACCCGCTTCAACAGGTCAAGACGCTCGCTCGTATTTGCCGTCTCAGCGCCAAGATTCTTGAGCAAGTAGCGAGCCTCATACTTCTTCGTCAAGTCGTAGATGCAAGTGATGGTCATGATGGCTGCCAGCTGGAACGTCCACCAAATCATGACCTGCACGGCAAGCAACGTGAAACCTACCCATGCGGCGGCGCAGGCGAACATCATCGCAATGGTGGTGATTTGCGTGTAGCACTTGTCGAGCAACGTCAAATACTTCTTGTGCCGCCTCGCCACAACGTATTGCCAGATGGTGAAGGCAAGCAGAATGGGCGGGAAGATGAGGTTGACGAGCGTGTTCGGAATAAGAACAATGCGGAACAGGATGACGATGAACGACAGCAACATCAGCGGCGTATAGATAATCG
>ONSR01000049.1 GCA_900320565.1 uncultured Prevotellaceae bacterium | reverse complement strand
TCGCTACTACATCCCCAGCGGACGTTGCATCCAGGCTTACGACTATCGTCATCTCAATGCAGACGGTTCCGCCGGCACTGTTCCAGACAGTTTGACGAAGGTCTTCCATACGGCAGGAGGCCGCGAGGTTCGTGACGGTGGCGGCATCAAGCCCGACATCGAGGTGAAGCCCGATAGCCTTCCTACGATGATTAGCGAGCTGCTGAACAGCGACGAGTTCTTCGATTATGCCACACACTTCTGCCGTACACATCCAACGATTCCGCCTGTCGGACAATTCAAGTTGAGCGACGAGGACTATACCGCCTTTGCTGACAGCATCAGCTGTAGCGGCTTCGAGGCCGGAAAGCCAGCCAAGGAGTTGCTGAAAGTGCTGCGAGACGTCATTAAGCGCGAGGGCTATCAGGAGGCCACGAAGGACGAACTCGATGCCCTCGAAGCGAAACTGACCTATGATGTCAAGGCCGACCTGTTGCGCTTCCGTAGGGAGGTGGAACCCTATCTCTGCGACGAGATAGTGCATCGTTACTATTATCAGAAGGGTGGGGCACAGCAGCAACTCATCGGCGACCCATGCATCGAGCGTGCTTTGCAAGTGCTGTCGAACGAAAACGAATACAATAACATATTGGGCAAATGAGGAAACTGGGATTCGTCATATTACTTTGTCTTTGCCTTGGCGTTCGTGCTCAGGTTGAGACATCATTGCAGGACAGCATCGTCCGCGTGCTTGCCATAGGCAATAGCTTCTCGCAGGATGCCGTAGAGCAGTACCTTTGGGAACTGGCTAACGAGGCAGGCGTGAAGATGATTATCGGCAATGCCTACAGAGGAGGTCAGGGCTTCCAGTCGCATTGGATTGATGTGACGGAGGCGAACAACACCTTCGAGTACCGTAAGATTGTGAATGGCCGTCGCTACAACAGGCCTCGTACAGCCCTTGCCGACATCATCACCGACGAGCCGTGGCAGTTCATCACCTTCCAGCAAGTCAGTCAGGAGTCGGGGCTTACGACTACATTCGAGCCTTACCTGACGAACCTCATACAATATGCTCAAGGCCTACAAACCAATCCTAATGCCACTTATGGCTATCATCAAACGTGGGCTTACTCGCATGATAGCACGCATAGCGGCTTTGCCAATTATGGGAACCGTCAGGACGTGATGTACGACAGCATCTGTGCTGCCGTGCAGTATGCCTTGCAGACGCATCCCGAGTTCAGTTTCGTTGTACCAAGCGGCACAGCGATTCAGAATGCCCGCACTACTTATCTGGGCGACAACATGAACCGCGATGGCTATCATCTTGACCTCAAGATGGGACGCTACACGGCTGCCTGTGCTTGGTTCGAGACCCTCACAGGCATCTCGCCAGTTGGCTTCAGTTATCATCCCGACGGCATGGACTACTTGTCGGCCCATGCTTGCCAGGTCTCGGCTCACGATGCTGTGGCTAAACCTTTTGAGCGTACAGTCCTGGACCGTGAGGGCTTTCCTGCCGTCAATGACATTGTGCCGACAGGTATCGTGAAGCTCAACTTCGGAGGCGAGCACTCGAGCGACCCGACTTGGAACGATATCATGCCGGGCCTCAGGACGCACCTCAGCATCCTGGACAGCAACATGAATCCTACTGGCATCCTCGTTACCTTAACGAGCGATTTTGGTGGCACGAACAAGAACGGCGCGACCTATACCACGACCAAGATGCTCATGCCGTCCGACGTATCGCAGTCTGCCCTTTGGGGTTATGCGGCAGGCAAGTTCGGCAGCAGCGGCCCTCGATCGAGCGCAGCCATCAGGTTCAGCCATCTCAACCCAGAGCTCGAGTACGAGTTGACTATCTTCTCCTCTCGCATCGGGTGTCAGGACTTCCGGCAGACCAGCTTCATCGTGCAAGGTGCCGACACTTGGGCAGATGCATTGCAGTCCGCCAACAACTCCCAAGAGACGGTAGTCATGAAGCACATCCGCCCCACATCCGACGGGCAGCTGACCCTCACCGTCATGCCTGGTTCGTACAACAACAGCCCCAACCTCTTCTATTACCTCAATGCAATGACAATCAAAGCAAAACATTAATAACATATCATGGCACAACAACAGAAACAGATTCAGATTCAGTTCCGCTTGATGGACGTCAAGCAGTTGCAGTTCGTCAACCTTGCCAACGAATGGCCGGAAGGCGAGATGCAAATCAACAACCAACTGCAGTTCAACTGCGATACCGACAAGCGCATCGTGCGCTGCAACGCCAATTTCGAGTACAAGAAGAACGACATCACGCAGCTCATCCTTGGCGTGCAGACCGTCTTCGAGTTCACGCGTGAGAGCTGGAGCTCGCTCTATCAACTCAATGAAGACCAATGGGTTCTGCCAGCAGGACTGGTGCAGCACATGGCCGACATCACCATCGGCAGCGCCCGAGGCATTCTGGCCGTAAGGAGCGAAGAGGCAGGCATCCCCAAGCAGATTCTTCCGCTTGTCAATCCAGGCCAGATGCTGCGCAACAATATTGCCTTCAAGCGCGTTCCGCAGCAGCCCAACAATCCGTCGGGAGGCAACCCCATTCCCTTGGACGGCACCCTGGGCAACGCGTAAAGCAATTATAAAACGACGAATTGCGCGTGTTACGCGAATTCAAGGGACTGTATAAGTTCTGAAGGGGCGGCAGGATATCCACATCAATATCCTGTCGCCCTTTCGATTTTTGGTGCGACGCGAATACATGTAACTCTCGTTGTTTGTATTGTCAAAATGAAAGTAAATACACGGGTAAGCTTTCTATGTGTCACTTTTCGAAGTGGTGAAAAAGGCGACAAAACACGCCGAATTTGGTGATGCAACGTGCTGCGATTGTCACTCCCCTATAGGGGAATTGCAAACGCCCTACGTTAAGTTTGCAAACTCCCCACGCTGCGTTGGGTGAAACTCCACGTCGATTTTGGCGAAAAAACACGATAAAATGGGCGATTTTGCTATGTGGAGATGGCAATATGGCAATTCATAGTATGTAATTCACAATTCATAGTTATATAATGCCCATTGTGAATCAGGCAGTTGCAAAACTCTTTCGTTCTAAGCGCGTCAAATTGTCTTGGGGTAGAAAAGTGCCAGCGAGAAGATTTTAAGCGATTCTCGCGAGTCGGTCAAAAATCAGGAAGTAAGCAAAACGGCGAATTTAACGACAAAATGTTACGTTCCGACGGTGCGATTTTAAACCACGAATTGCACGAATTACACGAATTATAAGGAAGCTTTTTGCTCGCTGCATTCTCTCTTGTCTTCAGTGGGATTAATTCGTGCAATTCGTGCAATTCGTGGTCTTAATACAAAGTATTTCCCGTCGGATAACGTTATTCTCATATTTTTTTCGTACCTTTGTCGCGCAAAATATATAGTTATGTCGAACATAGTAGCTATTGTGGGGCGCCCGAATGTGGGCAAGAGTACCCTTTTCAACCGCTTGACACAGACGCGTCACGCTATCGTGAGCGAAGAGGCAGGCACCACGCGCGACCGTCAGTACGGCAAGTGCGAGTGGGGCAACCGTGAGTTCTCCGTCATCGACACAGGCGGCTGGGTCGTGGGCAGCGACGATATCTTCGAGGAGGAAATCCGTAAGCAAGTAACCCTTGCTACCGACGAGGCCGACGTCATCCTGTTCCTGGTCGATATCCAGAACGGCATCACAGATCTCGACGAGGCTGTTGCTGGCATTCTCCGTCGCTCGAAGAAGCCCATCCTGCTCGTCTGCAACAAGATGGACAACAACGAGACTTACCTCGCAGCCGAGTTCTATGCACTCGGGCTGGGTGAGCCGCAATGCATCTCGGCAGCAACGGGAAGCGGCACAGGCGACTTGCTCGACCTCGTCATCAGTAAGTTCCCGAAGGAAGGCGACGCCCTGCCCGACGAAGACATCCCGAGGTTTGCCGTCGTGGGACGTCCCAACGCAGGCAAGTCGAGCCTCATCAATGCCTTCATCGGCGAGGAAAGGAACATCGTGACAGACATCGCTGGCACCACTCGCGACAGCATCTACACACGTTACGACAAGTTCGGATTCGACTTCTATCTCGTTGATACAGCCGGCATCCGCAGGAAGAATAAGGTGAACGAAGACCTGGAGTTCTACAGCGTGATGCGCTCGATTCGCGCCATAGAGAACAGCGACGTCTGCATCCTCATGATAGACGCCACCAGAGGCATCGAGGCGCAAGACCTCAACATCTTCCAGATCATACAGAAGAACCAGAAGAGCATCGTCGTGGTGGTCAACAAGTGGGACCTCGTGCCCGACAAGGACAACAAGGTCATCAAGACGATGGAGGACGCAATCCGCACCAGGATGGCGCCGTTCACAGACTTCCCCATCATCTTCGGCTCAGCCCTCACCAAGCAGCGCATCTTCAAAGTGCTCGAGACGGCAAAGGACGTCTTCCTCAACCGCCGCCGCAAGGTATCGACCCACAAGCTCAACGAAGAGATGCTGCCACTCATCGAGGCCTATCCGCCACCATCGATGAAGGGCAAATACATCAAGATAAAGTACTGTATGCAAATCCCCGACACACGAGTTCCATCGTTTGTCTTCTACGCCAACCTGCCTCAATATGTCAAGGAGCCCTACAAGCGCTTCCTCGAGAACAAGATACGCGAGCGTTGGGACTTCTCGGGGTGTCCCATCAATATATTCGTAAGGCAGAAATAGAAAAGGTTTTACAAGATTATGAAAAAGGCTGTTGTCTGTTGTCTGTTGTCTGTTGTCTGCTTTGCCTGCTCTCGAGGCCAATACTCCCACGAGGCTGCGAGGAAGGCTGCAGAGCAGTACTATACGATGCTCATCAATGGCAACTACAAAGGCTTCGTCGAGGGTTATGCCAGTTCGGACAACCTGCCCGAAGACTTCCGCAGTCAACTTGTGGATGCTACGGCACAGTTCATGACAAGGGATGACATGCGAAGCCTCGTCTCCGTCAAAGCCATAAGTGACAGCCTGCTGGCAGATAGCACGGCCTACGTCATGCTCAGGCTCAACTTCAACGACAGCACAAGCGAACAGATAGAACTGCCCCTCGTGCTCCTAGAAGAAGGATGGAAGATGTGGACTCCATAGAAGGAGTAATTCAAAATGTATAAATTCAAAATTCAAAATAATATGAAGAAACTAATTTGTCTTTTCCTGCTTTGCCTTTCAATGGTCAATGGTCAATGGTCAATGGCCTCGGCACAGCAGATGCAAATGCCGCCTGTACCTCTTGACCCTGCTGTCAAGACAGGCAAGTTAGAGAATGGACTCACTTACTACATCCGCCATAATGAGTGGCCCGAGAAGCGTTGCGACTTCTACATCGCTCAGCGCGTCGGCTCGATGCAGGAAGAGGATGACCAGCGTGGCCTGGCTCACTTCCTCGAGCACATGTGCTTCAACGGCACAACGCATTTCCCTGGCGATGCCCTGAAGCAATACCTGGAGCGCATCGGCGTCAAGTTCGGCGAGAACCTCAATGCCTATACCTCCTTCGACGAGACTGTCTATAACATCAACAATGTCAATGTTGAGATAGCCGGAGCCGTCGATTCCTGTCTGCTCATCCTGCACGACTGGAGCCACGACCTCTTGCTCGAGGACAAGGAGATAGACAAGGAGCGTGGCGTCATAGAGGAAGAATGGCGTGCACGTCGCAGCGCTCAGCTGAGACTCATTGAGGCTGCACTGCCCACCATTTGCAAGGACAGCAAGTATGCCGAGCGCATGCCTATCGGTACGATGGAGATTGTGAAAAACTTCCCCTATGAGACCCTTCGCAGCTACTACCGCAAGTGGTATCGTCCTGACCTGCAGGCCCTCGTCATTGTGGGCGATGTTGACCCCGAAGCCATCGAGAAGAAGTTGCAGGAGATGTTTGCCGACATCGCTCCCGCTCCAGCAGATGCTGCCGTTCGCGAGGATTATCCCGTGCCCGACAACAAGGAGCCGCTCGTCTTCATCGGCAAGGACAAAGAGTTCACAGGCATGATGGCATCCGTCATGTTCAAGACCGACCCGCTGCCTCGTGAGATGCGGAACACGATGGCTTACGTAGCGCTTGACTTCGTGCAGGACGCCATCTCAGGCATGCTCAACGAGCGCCTCAACGAGATAACGCGTCAGGCTGATGCTCCCTTCTCGGGTGCAGGCGTTAGCTTTGGCGACTATGTTGTGGCAAAGACGAAGGACGCACTGTCCCTCGATATCTCTATGAAGGAGAATCGTTATGCCGAGGGCATCAAGGCAGCCTACCGAGAGTTGCTCCGTGCCTCGAGAAGCGGCTTCACAGAAAGCGAGTACCAACGCTTCAAAGATGAGTATCTGTCACAAATCGACGCAGCCTACGAGGCTCGCGACAAGCGCACAAACACCTCGCTGGTGAGTGCTTATGTGCGTCACTTTATAGATAATGTTCCTGCAGCAGGCATCGAGTGGCGCCATCAGATGATGAACCAGATTGTGCCCAACATTCCTTTGGACATGATTAATCAGGCCATCTCTCAACTCTCTGAAGACAATCGCGCCATCCTCGTCTTCATGCCAGAGAAGGAAGGACTGGTTTGCCCGACAGAGCAGGAAGTGCTGACGGCATTGAAGGAGGTCGATGGAGAAGACATTGCAGCCTTCACCGAAGAGGTCAGCACAGAGCCTTTGGTGCCTGAGCTCAAGAGCAAGGTCAAGGTCAAGAAGATTACCGACGACATCTATGGCGCTAAGCTCATCACCCTGAGCAACGGCATGAAGATTCACGTCAAGCAGACCGACTATAGCCCCAACCGCATCATCTTCCGTGCAACATCTTGGGGCGGCAACAGCCTTTACAGCAATGACGAGTACGTTAACTCCAGCAACATCGGTTTGGTTCATCAGGGCGGTTTGGGCAACTTCTCTGCTGTAGAGCTCAACAAGAAGCTTGCAGGCAAGCAAGCCAGCGTGTCGTCGAGCGTCAATGCACGCAGCGAAGGCATCAGCGCGAACTGTGTGAAGAAGGATTTCGAGACAATGCTTCAGCTTGTTTACCTTAACTTCACCTCACCTCGTCGTGATGATGATGCCTTCACTTCTGCGATGGAACGCACGCGCAATGCTTTGAAGAACCAAGACCTCAATCCGCAGACGGCTCTGCAGGACAGCGTCATCAGCGTGGTTTATAATAATAATGTCCGTGCTAAGCGCTTCAAGGAAGAAGACCTCGACCGCATCAACTACGACCGTTTGCTCGAGATGTATCGTGAGCGCTTTGCCAATGCAGGCGACTTTGAATACTACCTCGTGGGCGATGTCAATGCCGACTCTGTCGCTCCCTTGCTTGCGAAGTATCTTGGCGCGTTGCCAGTTAAAGGCAAGAAAGAGGCTTACAAGATTATCGACCAACGCATGACGAAGGGCGAACGCGAGTGCTACTTCACGAAGGAGCAAGACACGCCCAACTCCCTGAACGTCTTCATCTACCATACGCCCATGATGGAGACGCTGAGGAGCGGCATCCTTGTCGATATGCTCCAGCAAGCCATGCAGATGCTCTACACGGAGACTGTTCGCGAGGACGAAGGCGGAGCTTATGGCGTGCCTGTAAGTGCCAACCTTGTCGACTACCCAGAAGAACTTGCAATGGTGCAGATTGTCCTGCCCACGGCTCCCGAAAAGCGTGTGGCTATGACGTCTGTCATCAGCAATGGCATCAAGGAGATGATGGAGAAGGGACCCTCTGAAGAGAACCTCGGCAAGATAAAGGAGTACATGCTTCGTTCGCATCAGGAGGACTTGAAGGACAACGGCTATTGGATGAACAGCCTCGTCTCTAAGACACGTTTCAACCAGGAGTTCGTCGAGGGCTATGAAGATTGCGTTCAGGGCGTGACAGTCGAGGACATCAAGCAGTTGGCACAGCAAATCTTCGGCAGCGGCAACCGTCTTGTTGTCGGCATGGAAACGCCGCAGCAATAGTTTAGAGTTGAAAGTTTAGAGTTAAGAGAAGCTATGTTTATCACGAAGTGGCTGGCTGCCTTTGGCAGGTATTTGCAACTGATGGGACGCGTTTTAAGCATTCCCGAAAGGTGGCGGATGTTCATGCGACAGTATGTCCGTGAGATGGGCTCGCTTGGTGTCGATTCCATCGGCATTGTGCTGCTCATCAGTTTCTTCATTGGAGCCGTCATCTGCATACAGATCAAGCTCAACATCCAAAGCCCGTGGATGCCGACATTCACCACAGGATACACCACCAGAGAGATTATGTTGCTCGAGTTCTCCTCGAGTATCATGTGTCTTATCCTTGCCGGCAAGGTTGGCTCTAACATAGCCTCAGAGATAGGCACCATGCGTGTGACGCAGCAGATCGACGCCTTGGAGATAATGGGCGTGAACTCCGCTTCGTTCCTCATCCTGCCAAAGGTGGTGGGCATGATGACGATGATACCTTTCCTGGTTGTCTTCAGCATCGTAGCAGGCTTTGTGGGAGCGTATGCAACGGCGATTGCAGGCATCATCACACCAGACGATTTGACCATCGGTTTGCTGCATAGTTTCAATCAATGGTACGTCTGGATGAGCATCATCAAGAGCATCTTCTTCGCTTTCATCATCAGTAGTGTGGCATCTTATCACGGTTACTTCGTGGAGGGCGGCAGTTTCGATGTGGGCAAGGCCAGCACGAATGCTGTTGTGTCGAGCAGTATGTTGATTCTTTTCTCTGACATATTCCTAACTTCATTATTGTCGTAGTCATGATAGAGGTTCAGCATCTATACAAGAGTTTCGATGGTCGAGACATCCTCTCCGACATCAATATGACTTTCCGCGACGGGCAGACGAATCTCATCATCGGTCAGTCGGGCTCCGGCAAGACTGTGCTGATGAAGAACATCGTCGGCCTCTTCACACCTACGAAAGGCAAGATACTTTACGACGGACGCGACTTCGTGACGATGGACAAAAAGGAGCGCGTCATGATGCGTCGCGAGATGGGCATGATCTTCCAGAGTGCTGCACTCTTCGACTCCATGACGGTCTTGGAGAATGTCATGTTTCCCCTCGACATGTTCTCTGATATGAACTTGTCGGACAGAGTGAAACGAGCACGTTTTTGTCTGGAGAGGGTGAACCTGAAAGGAGCCGAAGACAAGATGCCGGGCGAGATAAGTGGTGGTATGCAGAAGCGCGTCGCCATAGCAAGAGCAATTGCCTTGAACCCCAAGTACCTGTTCTGCGACGAGCCTAATTCAGGTCTCGATCCCAAGACAAGCCTTGTCATCGACGACCTGATCAGCAGCATCACGCACGAATACGGCATGACGACCATCATCAACACACACGATATGAACTCGGTGCTCGGCATAGGCGAGAGTATCCTCTTCATCTGCGATGGTCACAAGGAATGGGAAGGCTCGAAGGACCAGATAATGGGCTCGACCAATGAAAGACTCAACTCCTTCATCTTCGCCAGCGACCTGCTGAGGAAGGTCAAGGAAGAACAGAATCAAAAATGAGGAAGTTAAAGAAGTTAAAGGAGTTAGAAGAAGTTAAAGGACAATTGCTTTTGCATCTTGAATGCCGTCTCTGAAATCTATTGTCCTTTAACTTCCATAGCGAGGCGAAGCGAGCGATAACTTCTTTAACTTCTTTAACTCCATAAAAATTATTCAATGGAAAACCAATCATTACAGCTTAGAAGCGAAGGCCTGGTCAAGATTTATGGCAAGCGAACTGTGGTGAACAACGTCAGTTTCGATGTTCGTCAGGGCGAGATTGTCGGCCTGCTCGGACCAAATGGCGCGGGCAAGACCACCTCTTTCTATATGACGACAGGCCTTGTTCTGCCAAACGACGGCCATATCTTCTTGGGCGACGAAGAGATAACCGACCTTCCTGTCTATAAGCGGGCTCGTCTGGGCATCGGATACCTTGCGCAAGAAGCCAGCGTCTTCCGCAAGATGAGTGTCGAAGACAATATAGCCAGCGTGCTGGAGATGACAGATAAGCCTCGCGAGGAACAGCGCGAGAAGCTCGAAAGCCTGATCAGCGAGTTCCACCTCGAGAAGGTTCGCAAGAACCTGGGCGACCAGTTGAGTGGTGGCGAACGACGCAGGACCGAGATTGCTCGCTGCCTTGCCATCGATCCGAAGTTCATCATGCTGGACGAACCCTTTGCCGGCGTTGACCCGATTGCCGTGGAGGACATACAATATATCGTGTGGAAGTTGAAACAGAGGAACATCGGTGTCCTCATCACGGACCACAATGTGGAGGAGACCCTCTGCATAACCGACCGTGCATACCTCCTGTTCGAGGGGCAGATTCTCTTCCACGGAACACCTCAGGAGTTGAGTGTCAACCCCGTCGTTCTCGATAAGTACTTGACCAGGAACTTCGTCCTTCGTTTCAAGGACTTCCAGCAAATGGAAGAGGAAAGGATGGAAACGGGAAAAGCGTAACAGGAGAACCGACAGGTCGACGCCAGTCAACTTCGTAAACTTCTGCAGAGAAGTTCGCAAAGTTCTCTGCAGAAGTTCGCAAAGTTCTCTGCAGAAGTTCGCAAAGTTCTCTGCAGAAGTTGGGCAACTTCTCTGCAGAAGTTTTGAAACTTCACACGAGAAGTTTTAGCTTGACTCCAGTCAACATGAAAAAACTTTCAAACAAAAAACTAAAACATAAAACTGTGAGACGAATCATTTTAATTCTTTTATCCGTTCTGCCCATGCTGGTTCTTGCAAAGGGCAACAAAGACAATCGCCTGATTGTCATTACCATCGATGGCCTGCGTTGGCAGGAAGTTTTCCAAGGAGCTGAAGAGAATATCCTCACAGACTCCAAACAAGTGCGTGACGTGAAGCAGTGTCGTGAGACTTATTGGCGGGCTACGCCAGAAGAAAGACGCGAGGCGCTGATGCCTTTCACATGGAGCACTATCGCAAAGAAAGGCCTCCTCATTGGCAACAGAAATGTCAACAGCATCATGCACCTTGCCAACAAGACCAACATCTCCTATCCTGGTTACTCAGAGATGATGACAGGAATGGCCGATGAAGCTATCACGAGCAACAATCCCGTCAACAATCCCCATCGGAATGTACTGGAGGCAGCCAACGAAGACCCTCGCTACAAGGGCGAAGTCATCATGTATGGCTCTTGGAAGTCAACGCGTTTTGCCATCCACAACGAGCAGGCAGGCATCCCAGCCAGCGTGTCGTACGAACCCAATATTGCCAAGAAGCAGACGCCCCAGTTGAAGCTCGTGGACAGAATGCTCGAGGGCATGCCTCGCTATTGGCAAAGCGAACATTTCGATGCCTTCACTTTCGCTTATGCGCTCGAGGCGTTGAAGAACGACCATCCGAAGGTGATGTGGATTTCTTTTGGCGATTGCGACGAGTGGGCTCATGCTCGTAAGTACGACCTCTACCTCGATGCAGCCAAGGGAACGGATGCCTTCATCCGCGACATCTACGAGGCTTGCGAGTCCGACAAGTTCTACAAGGGCAAGACAACCTACCTCATCACTTGCGACCATGGACGAGGCTTCGGCAATGAGTGGGGCAGTCATGGAAGCAGCACGAAAGGTTCCGAAGCGACTTGGATTATGCTCTTGGGCAAAGGCATCGATGCTTTGGGCGAGACAAAGGAATGCGGTCCCTTCCAGACTCAGCAGATTGCTGCTACGATTGCCTCTATTCTGGGCATCGACTTCACACCTGATAGCGGTATCAAACTGCTGCCAATCGAAGTGAAATAACAAATTATTAACGCTAAACTTTCAACTTTCAACTTTTTATCGTACCTTTGCACCCGCTTTAGAAGAAAAGGACAATTTTTAAACACAAATATAGACAATGAAGATTTCATTTGAGAACGTCGACAAGGTGAGCGCCCTGCTTACCCTAAACATCGAGAAGAAAGACTACGAAGAAAAGGTAAAGAAGGCACTGAAGGACTTCAGTCACAAAGCAAGCCTGCCAGGTTTCCGCCCAGGCAAGGTTCCTGCATCACTCATACAAAAGCGTTTCGGTGCTGAGATTAAGGCAGAGGAAATCAACAAACTCCTCAGCGAAGAAATCAACAAGTACATTCGCGAGAACAAGATCAACATGCTGGCCGAGCCTCTTCCAAACGAAGAGAAGACTCCCAAGATGGATTTCGAGACGCAAGATGACTTTACCTTCGCTTTCGACATCGCACTCGCTCCTGACTTCGACGCCAAACTCTCCAAGAAGGATAAGCTGACCTACTACGACATCAAGGTTGATGACGCTCTCGTCGATCAGCAGGTGCAGAGCTACTGCCAGCGTGGCGGACAGCACGTCAAGGCTGAGACATACGAGGCTCGCGATATGGTGAAGGGCACACTCACACAACTCAATACAAAGAACAACACGCTCAAGGACGGCATCACCGTCGAGGATGCAGTCATGCTCCCCGAGTACATGAAGGACAAGAAGGAGAAGGCAAAGTTCGAAGGTGCCAAGCTGGGTGACGTCATCACCTTCAATCCTGCAAAGGCATACGACGGCAGCGCAACCGAACTCGCCAGCCTGCTCCACATCACAAAGGAAGAGGCAGAGGAAATGAAGTCGAACTTCAACTTCCAGATTAGCGAGATTATGCGCTTCGAGCCTGCTAAGGTGAACCAGGAACTCTTCGACCAAGTGCTCGGCAAGGGCGTGGTGAAGAGTGAGGAAGAGTTCCGCAAGTTCATTGCCGACGACATCAAGAAGAACTTCCAGAGCGAGTCTGAATATCAGTTCACACAAGACTTGCGCGAGTACATCCTGGGTCGTGTCGGCAAGGTTGAATTCCCCGAAGCACTCCTGAAGCGCTTCATGAAGCTCCGCAACGCAGATAAGGGCGAGGAGTACGTCGATGATAACTTCGAGAAGAGCCTGCCCGAATTGCTCTGGCACCTTGCCAAGGAACAGATTTGCGACCAGCTCGAGGTAAAGGTTAAGCACGAAGATGTGCTCGAGACAGCCAAGACTTTCACTCGCTTACAGTTTGCTCAGTACGGCATGGTGAATCTTCCCAAAGAGTCCATCACCAGCTACGCTGCCGAGATGCTCAAGAACGAGCAGCAGGCACAAGGCCTCGTAGAGCGCACCGTCGAGAACCTCATGGCCGCAAAGGTCAAGGAAGCTGTCACATTGAAGACTAAGGAAGTCACAATGGAAGAGTTCCGCAAACTCTCAGAGAAAAAGTAATATTGAGAGATGAAATAGTGCGTACGTGCCCTTGCGCGCGTGCGCATTATTATATATAATGTGTAATTATGGATAAAGAGTTTCGTAAGTTCGCCACCCGACACATGGGAATTAACAGCATGGTGCTCGACGACGTGGTCAGTATGCAAAACCAGTACCTCAATCCCTACATCCTTGAGGAGCGCCAACTGAACGTCACGCAGATGGACGTCTTCAGCCGCTTGATGATGGATCGCATCATCTTCCTCGGCACGGAAATCGACGACTATACTGCCAACACCTTGCAGGCTCAGTTGCTCTTCTTGGATAGTACCGACCCAGGCAAGGACATCAGCATTTACGTCAACAGCCCTGGTGGCAGCGTACATGCAGGCTTGGGAATCTACGACACCATGCAGTTCATCTCGAGCGACGTGGCTACCATCTGCACAGGCATGGCTGCCAGTATGGCCGCAGTATTGCTTGTGGCAGGCAAGGAAGGAAAGCGTAGCGCCCTGAAGCACAGTCGCGTCATGATTCATCAGCCGATGGGTGGTGCTCAAGGTCAGGCAAGCGACATCGAGATAACGGCTCGCGAGATTCAGAAGCTCAAGAAGGAGCTCTACACCATCATTGCAGAGCACTCACATACTGACTTCGACAAAGTCTGGGCAGACAGCGACCGCGACTACTGGATGACTGCTGAAGAGGCCAAGGAATACGGCATGATAGACCGTGTGATGACACGCAAGCAGGATTAAAGATTAAGGATTATAGATAAGGGATGACAGGCAAGAAAAAGAATCGTTGCTCGTTCTGCGGACGCAGCGAAGACGAGGTGGCAATGCTCCTGACGGGCCTGAACGGCTTCATCTGCGACGAGTGTGCCCGCCAGGCAGAACATATTGTCCGCGAGAACTTGGGCAGCAGGGTAAATCCGAAGAAAGGCAATGACATGGCTCTCGACATGAAGGAGCTTCCCAAGCCTCGCGACATCAAAGCCTTCCTCGACCAGTATGTCATCGGTCAGGACAGCGCCAAGCGTTACCTGTCTGTTGCCGTCTATAATCACTACAAGCGTCTGGCTCAGAAGGTGGACGACGACGGAGTGGAGATTGAGAAGAGCAACATCATCATGGTCGGGCCTACCGGCACAGGCAAGACTCTGCTGGCTCGCACCATCGCCAAGCAGCTCAATGTGCCTTTCACCATTGTTGACGCCACCATCTTCACTGAGGCAGGTTATGTCGGAGAAGATGTCGAGAGCATCTTGACGCGCCTTTTGCAAGTGGCAGACTACGATGTGGCTGCCACAGAGCGAGGCATTGTCTTTATCGACGAGATAGACAAGATAGCTCGCAAGCAAGACAATCCAAGCATCACACGTGATGTCAGCGGCGAAGGTGTGCAGCAAGGACTGCTCAAGTTGCTCGAAGGCTCCATTGTCAACGTGCCGCCTAAAGGTGGCCGCAAGCATCCCGACCAGGACTACATACATGTCGATACCCGTAACATCCTCTTCATCTGTGGCGGTGCATTCGACGGCATAGAGCGCAAGATAGCACAACGCCTGAACACTCATGTCGTGGGTTATGACAGTGTGCAAAACCAGCAGAAAATTGATACGAAGGACTTGATGAAGTACATCGTGCCGCAGGACCTGAAGAGTTTTGGCCTTATACCCGAGATTATTGGACGTCTGCCGGTGCTGACCTACCTCGACCAATTGGACCGTGATGCCTTGCGAAACATATTGACGGAGCCAAAGAACTCGCTCGTCAAGCAGCAGCAGAAGCTCTTCCAGATGGATGGCATCAAACTCACCTTCGATGACGATGCGCTCGACTACATTGTTGATAAGGCCGTCGAGTACAAGCTTGGCGCCCGTGGCTTGCGCAGCATCATGGAGACCATCATGATTGAGGCACAGTACAACGCCCCGTCGGGAAAAGAGAAGGAACTTGTCATCACGCGTCAGTATGCCGAGCAGCAGATCGCAAAGAGCGAGAAAATGAAATAAGACAACAGACTTCCGGGAGCACCAAGAACAGTCAACGGACAACAGGAATAGGACTTTTTTCTACTCTGTTGTCCGTTGACTGTTGTCTGTTGTCATAAAAAAATGGAGGCTTCTTCTTTCATTTTCTTATAAAAACATTTGGTGGTTTGCGCAAAAAGACGTATCTTTGTCATTAGCTATGTACTAACACCACCCAAATGACAGAGATTAACCTGACTGATCAACTAAAGCATTATTTTGGTTTTGACTCCTTTAAGGGCGACCAGGAAGCCATCATTCGTAACCTCCTCGACGGCAAGGATACCTTTGTGCTCATGCCTACCGGCGGAGGCAAATCCTTGTGCTATCAGCTGCCGGCCCTGATAAGTGAAGGCACGGCCATCGTGGTCTCTCCACTCATTGCCCTGATGAAGAATCAAGTGGATGCCATACGTCAGGTCACCGACAACGATGGTATCGCACACTACCTCAACTCCTCTCTCACCAAAGTACAGATTGATATGGTGAAGGAGGACGTGAGCGCCGGACGCACCAAACTCCTGTATGTTGCCCCAGAGTCGCTGACGAAGGAGGAGAACATGCGTTTCCTCTCCAACGTAAAGATATCGTTCTATGCAGTTGACGAAGCCCATTGTATCTCTGAATGGGGACACGACTTCCGTCCCGAGTACCGCAACATCCGTCCGCTCGTCGAGCAGATTGGCAAA